>JAIRZW010000116.1 GCA_031267015.1 Heliobacteriaceae bacterium
CACTATTTTGCAAATTTAGTGCCTAAAATTCCGCCCAAACTTTCGCTTCGGAAGGCTTTATCTCAGCTTGCTGCAAGTATTTTTTGGTAACATATAAAAAAGCCGGCGGTATATCCGCCGGCTTTAGTTTATTATTTGTTATAAAGCGGTGAAAGTTTCGGACAGTGCTGAGGGATACAGCCTTCCTCAATCGAACAGTACACACGATAATCAATTACAGAGAAGCAGTTGTCAATAGCCTCAATCTGCTGTAATTCCCAGTCATTAATATTGCCGCTGTCTATCATGTCCGCGATTTTCTCAAACCGCTCAACGTGTTCTCTGAAACGGTCTGTTGCATAATCCTTCGCCTGCCAGGTCGTAATCAGGAACGGCCAGTCAGAGCTTTGCAGCAGCAGATTTTCACGCGCAAGCTGGTTTAGCGCACGGTGAAGAAGCTTATCCTGAGGGATTTCCGGATATTTGTCAACAATCGCGCTCATGCGTTTTTCGCAAGAGTGTATTATCGGCCACATCCACTCGGTTAAGTGGTTCTGCCATACGTAGAAGTGTCCGCCTTGTCCCCATGAGCTTTCAGGGATTTGAATCGCTTCTTTCGGCGGATATTTTGTGATGTATTCGCCTGCGGTCATTCTCTCGACTTCAGGAAGGAATGACGCGAATTTTTTAATTACCTGTTTGATAAATTCCACGCCTTCAAACCACCAGTGTCCGAAAAGTTCCGTATCAAACGACACCATTACCAAACCTTCTTTGCCGTTTGCAAGTTTGTAGTCATTCATTAAGTGGTAAAGCAGAGTCGTGTAGTGGTCTGAGTTTTCGTTGATTTTGTTCAATGCCAAAACCGGGTCGTAGAGCATTTTGTCGCCTAAGTCGGTTGTCGGGGAGGTTACTCTCCAGTAGTGCATTCCTGAATTAGGGTCTTTTCTGTGGAACTCTCTGAAGCAGCCGTCGCCGGGGTAGCCGTCTGCGGCTGACCAAACCTGATAGCCTGCGCGGTCGTTTCTTCCCATTACCGCAACCTGTGCATCAGGCAGCCAGTATGCCGAATACGTGTCATACCCTGTTGCTTCGCGTTCAGGGAGCGGAATATATTCAACATTTCCGTAAACCCCGATAACGCGGCGGTTTCCGATTGAGTTTCCGCCTTCGATTACGTGGGATTCTGTGAAAAAGTATTCAATATCGTTGTTTTGAAGTGTAACTTCAATCGCAGGCCGCCATTTTTTTTCGCCGTCTGCGCCGATGTACTCGTAACCCTGTCTGTAAGCGCACTCAGGAAGCCACGCGCCGCGCGCTTTTTTGCCAAAAAGCCGCTGGGTTGTGTCTGAACCTACTTTAAATTGTGCGTTAAGGTTTGAGTCGGTTGCCAAAAGCGGCGAGAACCCGTGGGTTGCGCCGGATGTGGTAATCTCAATCGCGCCTAAATCCTGGTATTTTCTGAAGTTTCCGATTAAATCCGTTCCGTATTTATTTACGAAAGAATCTTTGATATGGTTAAACCAGTCAAAATAGTATTTTGCAAGGTATTTCAAGTGCTGGGAGTGAGCGACTTTCGGGTCAGGATAGCGCTCCAAATCAAGCGCAACCTGCTCTATTCTTGAATCTAAGTATTTAATAAACCCTTGTTTAAGGTGTTCATCATTAAGCTGTTCGGCGAGAATCGGGGTTATGCCGATTGTTAATTTTGCTTTGACGCCTTCGTCATAAAGCTCTGAAATTGCATTCAAAAGCGGGATGTAAGTTTCGGCCATACATTCGTAGAGATTTTCCTCGCCGAACGGCCACATACCGGCTTTGCGGTAATAGGGTAAGTGGCTGTGTAACATAAAAACAAATTGTCCTACTGACATTTTCGTCTCCTTTAAAATTTATTCGGATTATTATATACTATAATCCGATTATCATATCTTAAATATAGCACAAACAGGCAAAAAGTATAGTCCTTGAGAATTAATCCTCACGAATAATTTTACAAAAGTTCACAATGGTGTTTGTAATTAAAATTTTTTGGTGTAATATAATATCAATCCTCAAGATTAGACGGGCTCATTACCTGTCGCAATCAAAAGAAAGGCACCGAAATTATGGCAAATATTAAATCTGCTAAAAAAAGAGTTTTGACCGCAGAAAAAAACAGAATCAGAAACACGGCTTGGAAGTCTTCTGTTAAAACAGCCGTCAAAAAAGTAATTGAACTTGCTTCAGGCGAGGACAAAGAGGCTTTAAATAAAGCGGTTTCTAAAGTTTACCAGCTTTGCGACAAGGCGGTCGGCAAAGGTATTTTGCACAAAAATACAGCCGCACGCAAAAAATCCAGACTGGTTCGCGGTTTGAATAAGTTGAAAGTTTAGAGTTTGTTTTTAACCCTCAACATTACTTAACAATTATCTTGAAAGCTTGAACCATACCTGTTATAATATGGGTATGGTTCTTCTGTCTCTTATAATAGTGTGTATTTTGTCGGTCTATTTCAGGCTGTTTAGAAAGCAGTGTTTCGCTCACAAAGAAATACTGAATACTGCTTTTAATACTGTATTGGATTTTCGCATATCAGGCATGATTCCTGCGGACGTGCGGATAAAAAACCGTATGCCGTATCTGACAAAAGACCAGGTTGAGCAGTTACAGAGTCTTACTGATACTTCTGCGGCCGATATTTACTCCTACATTAAAAAACAGCGTTTAAAAAAGACCCGGCGCGCGATGAATCTTCAGAAAAAATCCGAAGAATGGATGAAGAAAAAATATCCGTGGATTTCGGAGGAGAATATTAAGCTGGCGTATTTTCGCGGGCTTAACTCATGCCTGAAAGCGTCTTTGTAGTTTAAGTTTTGTAATAAAATCAGTAAGTGTAGCATTTTTTTGACCGTAATGTTTTTATTAAATTACGGGGAAAATAACAATGTCAACATGGGGAACAATTACAAAAATTGGCGCTGGTTTAGCAGCAGCAGGTGCTGTGGGATTTTTAGGCACTTATGCAATAAAAAAGAATTCTGTCTGGCAGGAAAATAAAAAAGCTGTACTCCAGGAGATTACTAAAGTT
>JAIRZW010000055.1 GCA_031267015.1 Heliobacteriaceae bacterium
GAGGGTGAATTCTTTGTGGCGTCTGATGTTCCGGCGATTATTAAGCACACTAAAAAAGCGCTGTATCTGAGCGATGACCAAATCGCGGTTCTTACGCCTGAAAGCCTTAAACTGATTGATTCGGACGGAAACGAGCTCGCGCAAAAGATTGAAACGCTTCCGTGGGAGCCGGTTGCGCTGAGCAAAATGGGCTACAAACACTTTATGCTAAAGGAAATCCACGAACAGCCGGATGTTGTTAGGAATAACCTGTTCGGCAAGCTTCACACGCCCGCAGAACCGATTATTCTAAACGAGGTCAGACTCGACAAAGAAACCCTGAAAAAGCTCAACAGAATCCAGATTATTGCATGCGGAACCTCGCTTCACGCGGCAATGGCCGGAAAATACCTGATTGAAAGCTTTTGCAACATAGCTGTGGATGTTGAGGCTTCGAGCGAATATATTTACAGAAAGACCGTCACAGACGCAAACACACTCGTAATCGGAGTTTCACAGTCCGGCGAAACAGCAGACACGATTACGGCCGTAAAACAATCAAAAGCACGCGGTTCGCATATTTTGATTATCACAAACCGTCCGGATTCAACAATGGCACGCGAAGCAGACAGCCTGGTTCCTGTAAACGCAGGTATTGAGGTTTCTGTTGCCGCAACAAAATCCTACATTGCGCAGCTGGTGTCGTTCTATTTGCTGGCGCTTTACATGGCAGAAATCAAAGGCACCGCAGACGCATCGCTGCTTGAATCCATGAAAACCGAATTAATGCTTTTGCCGCAAAAGATTGAGCAGATTTTGGCACATACCGCGGATATTCAAAAATGCGCACGTGAGTTTGCGAACACAAAGAATTTCATCTACATTGCACGCGGAATCAACCTTGCAACCGCTCTTGAGGGCGCTTTGAAGCTTAAAGAAATAAGCTACATCAACGCAACCGGCTACGCAGCCGGCGAGCTTAAGCACGGTCCGATTGCAATGCTTGACGAAACCATGCCTGTGTTGTCGATTCTGATGAAGGGAATTGTTTATGAGAAGCTTCTTTCCAACAGCGAGGAGGCAAAAGCCAGAAATGCACGTATGATTGCGCTTACCAATTCAAAAGACGAAAAATTGAATGATTTATTTGATTTTATCCTGCGCGTGCCTGATGTGCAGGAGATGTTTTCGCCAATAATCGCTGTAATTCCGCTGCAATTACTTGCGTATTATATTGCGGAATTTCTGGGCAAAGACGTTGACCAGCCGCGCAATTTGGCAAAATCTGTCACGGTCGAATAAATCATCCGTCATTGCGGGGAGCGCCGACAGAGGTCAATCCTGCGGTCAATCCGACCGCAACGAAGCAATCCGGCTTATTTATAAATAACAATAACTGGAATTTCTGTAATAACAATTCGGAAACCCGCCAAGTTCCGCCTGTGTAAGATTAATTGCATTAGCAACTATTGAATATGCATCAGTATAGCATATTTTTTAAAATCATGCAATACTAAGGTTATGATTAAATCCGAAACAATAGAAATCGACAAGCCCGAACACATTGACAACCGTTGGATTGAGGAGCGGTTAAAGCCGCTTGATATAGTTCGCTGGGCCATTGTCTGCATAAATAATAAGAAACTTAAAGTTTGCGTGTCATACAAAAATTGATTTTTTAATGTGTTTGGGGTACACTTTTTGTAAAGTATGGCGGGTTGGAATTTGAAAACTTACCGCCAAAGAGAAAACAAATTAAGGAGAATTAAAAATGACAGGAAAAAATTTCTTATTCACTTCCGAATCAGTTACGGAAGGCCACCCCGACAAAGTTTGCGACCAAATTTCAGACGCGATTTTGGACGAATTTTTGACAAAATACCCTCAGGCGCGCGTTGCGGCTGAAACTACCGTCACAACAGGCATGGCGCTTGTTTGCGGCGAGATTACTGCGGATTGCTACGTGGATATTCCGCAAGTTGTCAGAAACACGATTAAAAATATCGGCTATGACGGCGAAAACGGCGGCGGGTTTGATTATAAGACATGCGCGGTGCTGACAAGCATTGACGAACAGTCTTGCGACATTGCAGGCGGCGTAAACAAAGCGCTTGAAAGCCGGAGCGACAACGCAGACACGTCTTCACAGGAAACCCATGACATCGGCGCAGGCGACCAGGGAATCATGTTCGGCTACGCTTGCAGCGAAACCCCTGAATTAATGCCGCTTCCGATAAGCCTTTCGCACAGACTGGCTTACAGACTTGCGCAGGTGAGAAAACAGGGAATTCTGAACTACCTCAGACCGGACGGAAAATCACAGGTTACCGTGGAATACGTTAACGGAAAGCCTTCAAGAATCCACACCGTGCTGATTTCCACCCAGCATGACCCTGAAATTAACGCCCCGGAAGGCAACAATATTTGTGATAACCACAAGGTTCAGGAAATAATTAAAAACGATATTAAACAGCATGTAATTGACTACATTTTTGCAAACGAGTCAATCGGCTTGGATTCTGAAACAAGAATCCTCGTAAACCCGTCAGGACGCTTTGTTGTAGGCGGCCCTCAGGGCGACGCAGGCTTAACCGGAAGAAAAATAATCGTTGACACTTACGGCGGCTACTCACGCCACGGCGGCGGCGCGTTTTCAGGCAAAGACCCGACAAAAGTTGACCGTTCCGCAGCTTATGCAGCGCGCTATGTTGCAAAAAACATTGTTGCGGCAGGCTTGGCAGAAAAATGCGAAATCGAATTGGCTTATGCAATAGGTAAAGCCGAACCGGTTTCAGTTATGGTTGAAACTTTCGGCACGGGCAAAGTTGCTGATGATGAGCTTACGGCGCTGGTTAAGAATAATTTTGACCTTCGTCCGGTCGCGATTATCAATAAATTTGACTTGCGCGGACTGCCGGCGAAAAATGGCGGCAAGTTCTACCAGCTGCTTGCAGCTTACGGCCACTTTGGCAGAAGCGATGTTAATGTTCCGTGGGAACAGCTTGACAAGGTTAATGACCTTAAACTGCAAGCGTGCTCATGTGAATGTTCTTGCGGATGCTGTAATTAAGTGGGCAAATGTATATTTATGTAAATATCAATGTATAAATCGGACAAGATTTTTCTTGTCCGGTTTTTATATGAACAAAGGAGATTTAACCATGTTACCAGTTTTACCAGGAATCCGGCCTATGAATATAATGCCGAACCCTGTTACGAGCTTTACGCCGCAGCAGTTTGTTCCGGCAGTCATGCCCGGGGCTTCTGTCCACCCGCAGGCGAGCGTTATCGGCAATACCGTCATAAGCGGCGGTGTGA
>JAIRZW010000056.1 GCA_031267015.1 Heliobacteriaceae bacterium
CTTCATTTGGTTTTTGAACGTCTCCCTCTCCCTCTGGGAGAGGGCTGGGGTGAGGGTTGGGTGAGGGTCTTTTATCCACCCGTGCGCAATTTTTCCGTGCTCAAGCTCCGGCTTTGAGAAGATTTTTTTAATAATCTCAAAACTCTTATCGCCCGAAATTCTAAGCACACCGACACCGCCTGTGCCGACAGGCGTAGCGATTGCGGTTATGGTGTCAAATTCATGCGTAATATTCATGAAAATATTATATAATAAAAAGGCGGGATTACCCGCCCTTATTTTAAACAAATAGACTTAAACCCGAAAGCCCCGTACCTGCTGCTGCTGCCCAAGGGTTTCCGGCTGCCATGAGGCTTTGCGCAAGGTTGCTGTACAATGCGCTTGTGTTAAACCCGTTGCCTGTGTTGTATTTTGCGGCGTTCATGGCATAAGTATTTCCGAGCGTGCTGTTCTGACCGGCCATGCCCAGATATCCCGCAATCCTCGCATCAATACTGTTCTGGATACCGTTCATGAATGACAAATAATCATACCTTCTTGCAAGCTCCTGATTATAAAGGTCGCTTTGTTTAGCCAAAATATCCTGTGCCAGAGAACTCATTGAATCCGCTCTGTTACCTTCGATTTTGTTTAAATTATCCATAAACACGGAGTTGTCAAAGTTGCCGAAACGAGAAGCCACATCAGTTTTCAGACTATCAAGCATTGGTGTATACATATTGCTAATCAGGTTTAAGCCTTTGCCTGTATACGCATTAAGCTCGTCGCTCATTTGTTTTTGGGTTTCCTCGGAAAACACATTTACATATGGCAGGTTTTCTAAAAACGAATTTTGCGCATAACTGTAAATCTGTTTTTCCAAATCAGACATATTGTAGTTGGAGTAGACATTATTTCCTGATTTGTAAGTGTTTGCGACATTTTGGCCGTTCACGTCAACATTTCCGCCCGAGAAGCTTGGGGCGCTGTTATTACTGGTTTTTCCCATAATTGTTCCTTTCTATGGTCTTGGACGCGGAACAAAATTTAATAAAGGCGTTAATAAATCTATTATACCACGTGTTGCGAAAATCCGTCAATCAATATATGATGTTAACATGAACAAATACGAGTTGATAAAGTTTTTTAAATCTTTGGGGATTACGGTTCACACAACAACCAAAGCCCGCGGACACCACGGGTTTTATCTGAAAAACCGGATTGATATTTCAAAAAATATTCCGGAACACCGTGTTGTGCCGACGCTTTTGCATGAGTTTGCACACTATATCCACTCAAAAATCGGCATTGATACAGACTTGAAAGTGCTTTTTAAATCAGACAACCCTGTTATTGAAGAAGAATTGCTTCGTGTAACGAATTTTGTGGATGAAAATTCTTTGTGTGTGAGGCTTCACGAACACAAATCACGTGTAAAAGAAAAGATTAAAGGATTTGAAAAGGTTATAAAGCAGGACTATCCGGCGTTTAAGCGCTCAAAAAAATTTAAGGAGTTTGATAAATATATTAAGGGTTCTGATGCAAAATATCTTTTGAAATACGACCGTGTAAAGGTCTTAAACGGTTTTTTCAGGCGCAAAGCGCAAATTTATACGATTGACAGCATTGAACATAATTTTCCTGAAATGCCCCGTGCATTTGCAGCGTACCTGCGGTTAAAATCAGGTCAGCGCAAGCAATCGCGGATTTGTGCGCGGATTAACCGTTACCAAAAGTATTATAAGAAGCCGACAGAGCTTTTTGCGCGGCTGGTCGAGGGGCTTTATTCGGATAAAGAACAGGTTTGCGCGCTTGCGCCTTATAGCACACAGCGGTTTTATGAACTTCTTGACGAAGGCTATTACACAGACCTCAAAACAGCTCTTGACAAACTTTAAGATTTCTTATACAATCACTTGTAGTTACATTCTGTAATGAAAGGAATTGTATGAAAAAGAAAGCGTTTACACTGGCTGAGGTATTAATAACATTAGGAATAATAGGCGTTGTGGCAGCGCTAACCATACCTTCGTTAATTGCTAAACACAAAGAAAAAGAAACAGTCTCAAAGCTGAAAAATATTTTTTCAACATTATCAAACGCGTATACACTTATCTTGAACGAGCACGATTCTCCCGAGAAATGGTGATTTCCTGATATTCCAGGCGGACATTTGGGAGATAACAGCTTTGAGGGAACTTCAATAATACGCGAAAAATTTATCCCGTATCTTAAAGTTTCTAAATTATGTGAAACATCAAATTGCAGTGATACCGGCACGCCAACCGCCGGTATTATCTTGAGCAATGGTAGTGTAATAACCTTTCAACGGCGTATTAACAGCGCAGGTTGTACACACACCCGTTTGATTGCGGGAACATCTGTACCTATATGCGCCGTTATAAACGTTAATACAAACGGATTCAAACCGCCTAATAAAAGCGGTGAGGATATATTTCAATTTTGGATGACGCCAAATTCCATAATCCCGACAGGTCTGCAAGGCGACAGTGAATTTGACTATTGCAAACGCGGCATTGACGGTTATGGCTGTGCGGCCTGGGTAATCTACAACGAAAACATGGACTACCTGCATTGCAATGACTTGAGTTGGGAAGGAAAAACAAAGTGTAATTAATAAATAACGGTAGAAAACTATGTAGAAAACTCATGAGTTTTCTACATAGTTTTCTATTATTATTAGTTTTGAACAATTTATTAATTTTTATTATGAATTTTTCTACAATATTATCTACAACAATAATTCAATAATAATAATAATCTCAACCGGTTTTCTACAAATAATCGCAGCTTATTATTATGATTATATATTTATATTATTATATTTATTATATAATAGAATAAGAAAACAAAAAAAGGAGTTGGTATATGAAATTTATAATCAAAAAAGAAGATTTGTATAACGGGATTAAAATAGTCGAGCGTGCAACAAGCGTAAAAGCTTTGCAGCCGGTACTTTTGAACATTCTAATTGAAACAGTGGACAAAGGCACGATAAGACTTTGCGCAACCGACCTTGACATGACAGTTGTTTCGCTCGTAAGCGCTCAGGTCGAAGAAGACGGCAAAATAACCCTTCCGTCCAAAACCCTCAACGAAATCGTCGGAAAACTTTCGAGCGATAAACTAATTAATTTTGAAATGAGCAACGGCGAAACTCTGGTTAAAATAACCTCCCAAAACTCCAAATTCGACCTCATCGGTCTGGATGCAAGCGAATTTCCGCAAGACCTTACTAATGTTAAGCCAAAAGAAGAAGACGGGTTTGAAATAGAACTTAAACCGTTTGTAAAAGCCGTTCGTCAGGCGGGTTTTGCCGCGGCAGGATACGAAACAAGCAACCTTCTTTCAGGAATCGTGTGCGATATTTCCGGTAATGTTCTTGAAATCGCTTCAACCGACGGAAACCGTCTGGCAAGAGTCCGCGAAAAAATCGCTAACAAAGACAATAAAACCAGCCAGCTCATTATCCCGTCCAAAACCCTTAACGAGGTAATAAAAATGAGTTCGTTCATTGAAGACGAATCAGTAAAAATTTACACTGAAAAATCAAAAATAATAATCAAATCCGAAACAACCACAACGGTTTCGCGTCTTTTAGAAGGCCAGTTTCCGAAATACAACCAGCTAATCCCTTCCGAAAGCCCGAAAGAAGCTGTTGTAAACGTGTCTAAAATAATTTCCGCGCTTGAGCGTGTGTCAATTATGGTTAACGAGAAAACAAGCATTGTGAAACTTGAATTTTCAAACAACAGCGTTACGCTGATGGCCGACACGCCGGATTCCGGCAAATCCGAGGAAAACCTTGACATAGACTACACAAGCGAGGATTTGACAATCGCGTTCAATTACAAATATCTTCTTGAAGCGCTAAAAAATATCGACAGCGAAGAAGTCAAAATAGGCTTAAACACATCGCTTTCAGCGACTGTTTTAAGGCCGAACAACGACGAAGACTTTGTGTGTTTAATAATGCCTGTTCAAATAAGAGCCTAATTTGCGTCATTCTGAGGGTGAAACCCGAAGAATCCCATTGACTTTATAAAATATCAAGCGGGTCAACGTCAATAGTTAATTTGATGTCTTTTGGCATGGTTATTTTATTCATAAAACTCGAAATAAACCCGTGGCCTTTTTCGCCGAGCTTGTTTTTGATAAGGATTTGGAAGCGGTAAAGGCTGTTAATGCGCTCAATTACGCATGGCGTGGGGCCCAAAACCTCCAGCCGCTCTGAAATCCCGTATTTGTCAATCATTGTGCCAAGCCGCAAAGCAATTTCCTGAGCGGATTTTTCCGCACGAAAGTTATTTTGCGCGCTCACAACAATCCTTGCAATCCGGCTGAACGGCGGATAATCAAACTCCTCGCGTGCTGCGATTTCGGTATTGTAAAATTCTGAATAATTTTGTGCTCTAGCGCTTTCCAGCGCGTAATAATCCGGGTTGTAGGTTTGAAAAAGCACCCTTCCGCTGAATTCTCCGCGTCCAGCTCGGCCTGCAACCTGCGTAAGAAGCTGAAACCCGCGCTCGGACGCGCGAAAGTCCGGCAGATTAAAACTTGCGTCCGCGGAAATTACGCCCACAAGGGTTACGTTCGGATTGTCCAGCCCTTTTGCAATCATCTGTGTGCCCACAAGAATGTCAATTTCTCCCGCACCAAACCGTTCCAAAAGCCGGATATGCTCACCTTTTTTAACCAGAATATCGCTGTCAATCCGCTCCACGACATGCTCCGGGTAAAGTTCTTTTATAAATTGTTCGACTTTTTGGGTTCCGGTTCCGCTGTTTTTGAGCGCGTCCGAGCCGCATTCCGGGCAAAAATCCGGGAAAGCCTGCGAATGATTGCAGTAGTGGCATTTTAAATGTTTCTCTTTAGCATGCCAAATCATGGGAATCGCACAGTTTGGGCATTCAATCACCTGTCCGCAAGCCTGACACTGCGTGAAAGTCGAAAACCCGCGCCGGTTAATGAGCAGAATCACCTGTCGACCTTTTTCAAGTGTCTCTGAAATCGCTGTCTGCAAAGGTTTTGAGATTATGCTGCGAAAAGCCGCGCGGCCATGCTCCTGCATGTTTATGACCGAAACCGGCGCCATTTTAGCGTTGTTGTATCTGTTTTTGAGTTCAAACAGATTACCCGAATTCAAAGCCCGATAATAAACTGAAATATCAGGTGTTGCAGACCCCAGCAGTAGCGGGCATTTGTGGAATTCCGCCAGCTTTTGCGCGACCACGCGCGCGTCATAGCGCGGCGCAGGATTAGTTTGTTTGTACGCGCTTTCATGCTCCTCGTCGATTATGATTAATCCGATATTTTGAAGCGGCGCAAACACGGCCGAGCGCGCGCCCGCAAGGATTTTAATCTCGTTTTTGTAGAGCTTTTGCCAGACGTCGTATCTTTCACCGTCCGAAATACTGCTGTGCCAGATTGCAACGTCCTGCGTGCCGAATTTTTTTGCCAAACGTTTGGTCAACTGTGACGCTAAAGCGATTTCAGGGGCAAGGAACAAGACGTTTTTGCCGGCTTTTAAGCAGTCGTCGATAAGTTTAAAATAAACTTCTGTCTTGCCCGAAGCCGTGACGCCATGGAGCAAGGCGGTTGCTGCGGTCGAGCCGACGGGTTGAGAGTTGAGAGTTGAGAGTTTTTTATAAACAGCCTGCTGCTCTTTAGAAAGCTCGTAAAGCGGTTCTTTTTCAGTTATTTTAAGCACGTCAAGCGGATTGCGGTAGATTTCTTCACTGGTAATGCGTACACAGCCAAGCGCTTCAAGTTTTTTTATTGTTGCGCGGGTGGTTTTAGCCTTTTTTTCAAACTCAATAAGCGGCACTTTACCTTGAAGCATTTCCAAAACCTGCGCCTGCCGTTTTGTTGCGCCTTCAAACGTAATAAACTCAATTGCCTGCTCGGTTTTTGAGGCTTTTTCGATTAGTTTCAACGGAATAGCCGCGTTCAGGACAGTTACAAGGTCGCAGCAGTAGTAATTCGCCACCCACTCCAGCAGTTTCAGGTAATCCACAGAAAACAGCGGGGTTTCGTCCAAAATCCGGCTTATTTTTTTGACCTTAAAATCGCCGGGCAGATAGTCTGAAAACCCGACACAAAAAGCGTTCACAAGCCCATGTCTGCCGAACGGCACAAGCAAAGCCTGCCCGATTTTAATCTTTTTAGAACCTGCGGCGATATTCGTCGAGTTTGTAGTTATTCGTTGCGGCTCGTCCTTCATCTCGTCGGGAATCAGGTAGCTGAACGTCTTAACCCCAAGACCTTTGATATTAACGAGCGCGAGTGCGTATTTCACTCCTCCATAAATTCCTTCTTAGCTTCCTGAATCGCTTCTTCGAGGATGTCAAGCTGTTCAGGTGCGAAGGTTACGCCTTTTTTGGTCGGAAGCCATGTTGCCCCTTCGTCGGTTGTGTAGAATATTCTCAGATTAAAGTAGCTTTTGCCTTTGTACTCGCTGATTGAGATTTGTAATTGTTCTGTGTCGTTTCTTTGAATTGATGCTAATAATTTTCCTTCTGCCATTTTTTTGTCCTTTCTTTTTTATGTTATTATATCATAAAAAGGAGAAAGAGATGATTAAAGTTGCAGTATGCGGTGCGCTCGGAAAAATGGGAAAAGAGGTTGTAGCGGCTGTTGAGGCTGACTGCGAAACAGAGTTAGCTGCAAGTATTGATGTAAACGGCGGCATGTCATTGCGAGCGACCAACGGGAGCGCGGCAATCCATAAAACCATTGAAGAAGCCCATAAAGCCGTTGAAATCGACGTTTTGGTTGATTTTACCCAGCCAAAATCAATTTTTGAGAACGCAAAATACTGCTTAAACAACGGGATTAAGATTGTAATAGGAACAACCGGGCTTTCGGACAGTGAGGTTGCGGAACTTAAAAAACTTTCGGAAGAAAAAGACACCGGGTGTTTTATTGCGCCGAATTTCACGACCGGCGCTTTGCTGATGATGAAATTTGCAAAAGAAGCGGCAAAATATTTTGATAATGCTGAAATCATTGAGCTTCACCATAACCGGAAAAAAGACGCGCCTTCGGGTACGGCGATTAAGACCGCACAATTAATGGGGGCGGAAAACGCCGATTTTGCGGCGGGAAACTGCGCTGAAGAAGAATTACTAAAGGGTTCTCGCGGCGGGGTTGCGGAATCAAATATACATATTCACTCTGTGAGAATGCCGGGTTATATGGCTTCTCAGGAAGTTCTGTTTGGCGCAGCGGGCCAGATTTTATCAATCCGCCATGATTCGGTTGACCGGAAATGTTATATGCCGGGTGTTCTAATGGCAGTGAAACATGTTTTCAAAAATAACGATTTTGTTTACGGTTTAGAAAATATAATGTAAAATTACATTCACGATTGACTTGACAAATTTTAATTAAAGTGTTATGATAGCTTTTTGTTGGTATTATTAAGTATGAGGATTTCAGTTATGATTGACGAAACATCGGCTGGAAATGCTGTTATTAAAGCATTTAAGCCCCCGGCCCCCTCCATAAAAAGCTTTATTTATAAGGATTTCCGGTGTATGCGTAAGGAAATCCTTGCACTTTTAACGGCTGCTTTTTTGTGCGCGAATACAGCTGTTGCAGATACGGTTGATGTAGATAATTTTAATGACCTGAACACTGCTGTTGCGGATGGTACTTCGCCGAAGATAATAAATATTCGTGACGACCTGACCTCATCGGTAGACATGAAGGCGCAGGGTGCAGCTGAGCTGACCATAAACGGAGGAGGGTTCACTCTTAATGGAGGTTATTCCGGGCAACTACACTCAGGTTACAATGGTTTTAACTTAAAAAACGGACAGACTCTGACTCTTAATAATATTAATATGACTTTGTTTAATAGTGAATACAACGCCCAAGGACAATATGACCACGGCGGTGTGATTTATAATGATGGTAATGGTACAGTAAACATCAGCGACAACGCAATTTTTACATCAAACTCTGCCGTCCGCAACGGCGGAGCTATTTATAGCAGCTACTACGGTACAGTAACCATCCGTGACAATGCAAGTTTCACATCAAACACTGCCGGCGGCAACGGTGGGGCGATTTATAATTCCGGTGACATAACCATCGGTAACAACGCGGCGTTCACCGGGAATTCTGCCGACAGCAACGGCGGTGTGATTTATAATTACAGTGATATAACCATTGGTAACCATGCAAGTTTCACCGGGAATTCTGCCAACGGCAACGGCGGAGCGATTTATAGCATCTACGGTACCGTAACCCTCAACACGGATTCAGATACAACAACATTCAGCGGCAACACTGACTCCACAGGCCCTAATGATATATATCTGTATAATGCCGCTAAATTAAATATCAACGACACAGGTAATGTTACCTTTGACGGCGGTATTTCAAGCTCTGACGCTAATGCCGCTATTACCCAAAACTCCACAGGCGAAGTTACGTTTACTGACACAGCCAACAACAATAACTTCAAGGGTACATACACCCAGACCGCCGGTACAACTACATACTACGGCGGGGTTCTGGCAGGTACTAACAACATTAACAACTCAAACCTGAATTTGTTCCAAAACGCAGCAACACTTGCTATCAACAACCTAAGTCTCAATAACGCCGGCGTTAATTCCATAAATAATGTTATTAATACCTTTAACATCAACTCATTAAGCGCTTCTGGAATAAACAATTTCTATGTAGACATAGACGGGGCTGCAGGAACATCCGATACCTTTAACATCACCACCGCGTCAGGCACCGGAACTATTAACATTGTTGACTTTAACCTCGTCGATGTCCCAACGGCAAAATCAATCCCGCTCACCATATTTACCGGTGATACCACAGACTATACCTTCACATCATCCGAAACAGAACTTGTTACACCCATCTACGTCTACTACGTAAAATCCGAAGGCAAGGGGAAATACCGGTTATTTCGCAGCGGCGGCGATGACAGCAGTTTTAACAAAGACATTTTCAGAGGTCAGGCATCAACTCTTGCAGTTTATCAGAACCAGTTAATAGTAAACAATACTCTGTTTGACCATGTATATTTGGACAGCCATGACCGCACAGCAGGTATGGCTAACAGGTATGCGGCTGGTACTGAGATGTTTGCCCCGTATCAGTTCTCCAAAAAAGACGGTTCAATTTGGACTAAAACTTATACTACATTTGAACGGCTCTCAATGACACAAGACATTAACATTGCGAGCAATTCATACGGTCAGCTTGTAGGTGCAGATTTCCCTGTTGTTGAGTTGTCCAAAGGCTGGAAATTCCTGCCAACCGCTTACATTTCGTATAACGGCGGTCACCAGACTTTTAATGGTGTAAGCATGTATCAAAACGGCGGCCAAGGCGGCTTCATGGGAACTTTTTCCAAAGGAGATTTCTTAGGGTCAGTTTTAGCTTACGGCGGCGGATACAACAACGAAATGTCAGTGTCGGGCAGCTCTGAAAGTGCAGGCAATTGGTTTGCGGGTACAGCAGTTAAAGGCGCATATAACTTCCGTCCTTCAAAAAACTTCATTATTCAGCCAAATATATTAGCAAGTTACAATATTTTCGGGAAACAGAACTGGTCTTCTAACTATGGAGCGCTTTCCATGAACTCAGGTATGTTGAACGGTATAAATGTGGCTCCCGGATTAAACCTTATTTACGGCAGAGAGACATGGAGCATCTACCTCACAGCATTGTATATGAATAACATAAACGACAGCGTAGGCGGCCATGCTGGTTCAGTTAATCTGCCTACCGTAAGTATGCGTCACGGTTATATAGAGTACGGCGTAGGCGCGACAAAGAGCTGGAAAGACAGATTATCTTCATATGTGCAGTTTATTGTACGTAACGGCGGCAGAACCGGTGTGGGCTTTCAGCTTGGGTTAACCTGGAAGTTCTAACAGGAGACTTATCAGTATTTAAGTAAAATCTCAAATACTATCCTCAATATGCGCTGCGATAAGGTTTGCAACGCGTGGCGCAATTTCGTAGTATTCGCCTTCAAGTGCGTTGAAAATAAACCGCTTCACTTTAGGCCGCTCAAACTGTAGAAACTGCTCAAGTTTCGGTCTGTCCATGTAGTTTGAAATATTCTGAACCTTCTTGAGAATTTTCGACGGGCTCAATACCTGTTCACTGCCCGGCAGACTGGTTTTTATTTCCTGTAAGCACCGTATAGCAGTGTTAGGGTCAACTTTCGCCTGCAAATCAGGCGTTTGCATAAATTTTATAACAGACTGCGCGTCGTCAGCGCTGAATTTATCCAAAATAGCCTGGACTTTTTCCTGCTTCATCTGCTTAAACAGCAGAGCCAGCGTCGCAAGTTTAAGGATTTTAGGGTTATTCTGCGGCGTTTGCTGCTGCGGTATTTCGCCGGCCGGCGCCTCTGCATAACCCTCCCCGGAAGTTTCCTGCACAGGTGCGCCTTCCTGTTCCATTTGCGCGGCCTGCTGCATCATAGCGTCAATGTTAGACTGGTTTGTAGCCTGTTCCATTAACCCGTCATCAATAAGATTTTTTTCTTTAAGCTCCGCAATCGCGTCCGCATAGCTCTTTTTAACATGGTGTTCAATTAATTGCAGAATCTGGTCCTGCGGCAAACCCTGTTTGAAAGCCTGTTTTGCCACCTCGAAAATCGTAAACGCGATTTTCTGCATAATCGGGTCCCAAAACTGCTGCGGCAACCCGGAACGCACTAAATCAACCGACTTGTGGAACGACCACTCCGCAATGATTTGCGTAATCATGACCGCCTGGTCAAGGTTAAAATTGGATTCCGTGTCATTGTAAAGTGCTTCTCCGGCGATTGTGGAGAAGTTCAGCAGCGTGTTTCCGACGTAACTTTTTTGTGCATCGTTAAAATCTTGCGGAACAAGCTGGAATGCCTGTTCCGTAAGGTTTTGTGCAAATGTTTTATAATCAAATCCTTGTATAGCCATTGGTTTCCTCTTGTTCTGTTGTTCCGCGCCTGTCAAATCATAGATTTGTTCGTTCACACCGGCTACGCGGTTTCAATCCAGCTCTTGATTTTCTCTGCGGCTTCCTCGTCGTCCGTGTCCGAAAGGGCAGCGGATAAGTTTGACAGTGTATCACCAAGCTGTTCAGGATTTTGCTGCTGCTGCGGCAGAAACTCGCGGTGCTGCTGTTCGATTAAGCCCTGCGCAAGCTCTGACTGCCGTTCGGTCAGCTGTGCGGTATATTGCCGCATTTCATTTAACTGTGCATTCTGCTGTTGTCTTAACGTTTCAACTTCACGTTTGCCGGCTTCCTGCGATTCTTTCACTTTGGCGGAAATCATACGTAACAATATAATCAGGCCCAAAGAACCCAAAACAGCCACTATCCACCAAGGGTTTCCGTTTTCATCGGCCTTGGGCAGGTTAGAAGCCCGGTCAGAAGCCAAAAATGGCTCATTGGAATCAGAGAACGCAATGGAAA
>JAIRZW010000030.1 GCA_031267015.1 Heliobacteriaceae bacterium
AGAAAGCCGGATGGTTTTCTTCAAGAATTATAAAGGCCTGTACCCTCTGAACGAAGATATTTTAGAGCGCATGGTTCAGCTATCGCAGTTCCCGGCGCCTCTTTTGGAAAAGCTGGCGACATTTTTCCCGCCGGAGGACAAAGAACTGTTCCTTGAGCGCTGCGAAGCAATGTACCAATTAAGAAAAGAAGCCCGCGCATCAAATTAAATTTTGCTATTCTCCCTCTCCTGTCGGATTGACCTCCGTTGTGCCACCTTCTCCCAGAGGGAGAAGGGAAATTCCTTCATCTACTTAATCGCGGAGTTCAAATCCCTGCTGTGCCCCCAGCCGACAAAATCTTTAAAGAATTTGGTAACTCCGTAAAGCCCAAGCCCGATTGAAGAAGCAATACGGATAAATTTGTTGCCCCAAAACGCGCCAACTCCGAGCCCCAGAGGTACAACTTCAGAAACCATCGTAGACAGGAAGCCTTTAAAATACCCGACGCCTGAATTAACGAAATGGCGCGTGTTGTCTTCGGTTTCAAACCTTAGCGCAGCTTCTTTAATTTTTGCGTCAATAACGCTCGGATTGCTTAAAAACAACGTATTAGTCGCGCGTCTGGTCATAGCGTCCGCGTCTTTGCTGCTTGCAAACGTATCTGCCGAAAGCTTGCCGATTACGTGCGAATCATACGCAACCATTCCGAGCGCTGCCAAACCGAGGCCTTTTAATGCATATTTTCCGATATTAGCTTTAATTGATGTCATGATTTATTTTCTTCCTTTTTAGGCTTATCTTGCACTTCAAATTCTTTTTCAATTAATTTGCCTGACATTTTGAGCAGAATATTTGCGGCCTGCACTGCGTCCTGACCGTAGCCGCCTGCGGAGTTCTGCATTTGCTGAAGCAGCTGCACCGTAAGATTATCACCGGTTGCACACCTTGTATCAAGCATGCTTAATGCAAGGATTCTAACCTGCGAATTAGGGTCCTGGAGCATTTTGTTAACCAAAGCATTGAGCGCTAAATCGTCTTTGCGGGTGTCATCTTCCTGAAGCCTTGCCACAACTTCTTTTGCACCCATAATTCTGACCTCTGCGTCGTTGCTGTTCAGGTAATTCTCAAGATTCTTTATGTATTCATCAGTCAATTCAACTATTTTACGTTTTTCGGTTTTCTTTTTTTCTTCTTCTTTTTGAGTTTCGGTAGTAGTAGTTGTTGTGGTGGTTGTATTATTGACATTGCCCACGTTATTGGCAGAATTCATCTGCCCTCCCCCCCATTGGTTTGTGTAATATCCTGCCGGATACGTACTTGCAGGCCCGTAATTAGGCGAGTTAACGTTATAAACCGGCGCTGCGCCGGGTGCTCCGACAGACGGATTGAATATTTGTATATTTACGCCCGAATAGTTCGGAACCTGAACATTCTGCGGCGGCTGCATGTAACAATTATTCATGGTCACTACCTTTTTCCACTACATATATTAATAAAGTAATATTCCTAAAAATTATTGCCTTTTTACGGAATTCTTTAAGAAATGTTACAACTTCCCACAGCGCCTCCTCACGTCATACCGGAAGCTGCAACTTGTCAATGCTTCAGCATTGTAACAAGTTGAGCTATCCGGTATCTCAATGTATAATAAAATAATGACGGAGAAAAAATTCATAAACGAACGTCCACAAGAACTGTGCAAAATGTGCGGCCGATGCTGCCGGGTTGCAACAGGTGCACAGCCTTATGCGCAAATCCTTAAGCTTGCGCAGGAAGGAAATCAGGGCGCTGTTGATTTTTTAAGTTTGTTTGAGCCTTATCCGTCTGTTGAGGCTGCGCGTGAAGCCGACAACCTGATTGTCGACAATATAATCAGACATTACAGAGGCGACGACCTGACTTTTTATCACTGCAAATATCTTCTGGAAGACAATTTGTGTGGGAAGTATGAAGCCCGTTTGCCTGTGTGCCGTTGTTTTCCAAGTTCACCATGGGCTGTTGTACCGCCCGGCTGTGGGTTTGAGGGATATTTATTCTGGAAACAGGAAGAAGAAAAACAGCATATCCGGCTTGCAAAAGAAGAACTTATTGACATGGAAGTTTTAAAAAGCAAACACACTGAACCTGAAATCCTGAACAAAATCTCCCGGATAGAAGAAAAACTCAAAAATAAAATTGAGTCTTATGCACAATACGGCTCACAGCTTTGGTGAAGAACAAATAAAATCTTCCACGATTTTAGTCAATTCTTTTTGCGTAAGCTTGCCCAGCGGTATAGTGACTTCGGTGTTTTCCGGACTATCCAGACCTTCGTATATTGTATAAATATTAACCTTGCCTAACCCGCAATATACAATTTTAACCATGTTGTTTTTTATGCGGAAAACACTTTCTTTAAGGCCTGTGTACTGTTCTATTTCTTTGTCTTCGTTCGCTTTTTCGAGCCTGTAAAACACCGGCGCAATCACTTCTTCAAGCTTTTTATTGTAAATCCGGCGGAAAAGTTTAAACTCTTTTTCTTCCATGCATGTGTCAAGCCAGTCATCCCCGCAGTCAATATTGAAAGCTCTTGCCGCAGCCTCAAAATCATCCGTAACAGCGCTGTAACACTCAGCCAGCGCCTCAACCCGCGGGACAATGTTTTCCAATATTTTTTTATCGTCTGAGATTATTAATACGCGGGATGTCATTTTACACCTGCAAATGCTTTTTAATACACAGGAAGCTTCCGCCCGCGCCAAACAGGATTCCCATGCTGAACATAATTGTTATCACGATTCCCTGCGCGTATACCGGTGCAGGAACCATGAAAAACTGATGCACGTTATTCAGCCCGTTCTGGACAAAGTTCAGCGGCAGCAAAGCAAGAATCGAGCCGGAAAACCCGTAAAACGCACCCTGCATAATCAGCGGAAACCGTATGTACCAGTTGCTCACACCCATAAGCCGCATAATTTCGATTTCGTCTTTTCTCGACTGGATTACAAGCTGAATCGTGTTGTTGATAATAGTAATAGTCAATATCGCCATCATAATCACCACAAACACCGTAATCGTATTAACAATGTTATTCAGCGCCTGAATCCGTTTTGCCAGTTCCTGCGCATAACTCACATCCTCAACAGACTTGAGCGTCTTAAGTTCCTTAAACACAAACTCAATATTTTCAGGCTTGTCAACTTTTACATGAAGCGTATCAGGAAGCGGGTTGTCAATATCCGGCAAGTCCATTTCACGCTTCAAATTGACCCACGAAGTTTCCTTCGGAATAATTTTGACATTTTCAACATGTTCAAATTCCTTAATCCTGTTTTTCACGACATTCGCGTCAGTGTTCTGTTTCAGGTAAACCGAAACCTCAAGAACATTACCCAATTCGTGCGCAAAAGAGGACACGGAAAGCGTTGTTCTGAAAAACGCGCCGAAAATAGTCAAAATCGCGGCCATTGTGGTTACAATAACAAGGTTAACCAGCCCGGTTCTTTTAATATCGTAAAGCGTTTCCATTGTAAGACGGTAGAGAATCCGCAATTCGCACAGCCAGTCTTTTGGAATGTGCTTTTTTACAGTCTTTTTTATTTTTGATTTTTGATTATTCATATGTACCTGCTTGTATATCTCTTATAATTTCGCCCTTATCAAGTGTAATTACGCGTTTTCTGAAATAGTCAACCATTGCATTGTCATGGGTTGAAACAATAACCGTAATCCCTCTTTGGTTAATCTGGTCAAGAATCTGCATAATTTCAAGCGAATTTTTCGGGTCTAAATTCCCTGTTGGCTCGTCGGCGATTAAAAGCGGCGGCCCGTTAACGATTGCACGCGCAATCCCGACACGCTGCTGCTCGCCGCCCGAAAGCTCTGCCGGCGTAGCATGCTTCTTGTGGTAAAGCCCGACAATTTTCAGCGCGCCCGTAACCCGCGCATTAATCTCACGCGAACTTATTCCGAGCGTACGGATTACATAAGCCACATTGTCATACACGCTCTTGTTTTGCAGCAATTTATAATCCTGAAACACAATGCCCATGCATCGTCTGAGGTTCGGAACCTTGTCATTCGGAAGGTTTGCAACATTAATCCCGCCGATAGTAACTGTTCCGCCGGTCGGACGCTCCTCGCTGTATAAAAGCTTCATGAGGGTGGATTTTCCGGCGCCTGACGCACCGACCACAAACACAAATTCGCCTGACTGAATGTCTAAATTAACATTCCTCAACGCATAATTATCTTTATATTGCTTAGTAACATTTCTAAATTGAATCATTTTTTTCCTTAATTGTTTTTGCTAATTTTTCAGCGCTCAACCCGTAGTAGTCAAGCAGAAAATCCCATTTTCCGCTCTGTCCGAAAACATCGTTTACGCCGATTCTGTGAACTTTTACCGGGTAATTTTCGCTCAGAAACTCGCACACCGCGCTTCCCAAACCGTTTATTATTGAATGGTTTTCAACCGTAATCACACACTTTGTTTTCTTTACAGCTTCAAGAATCGTCTTTGTGTCAAGCGGTTTCACGACCGGAACACTGACAACCTGCACTGACAAACCCTCTTTTTTAAGGATTTGGGCAGCTTCAATGACTTCAGCAAGAGTTTCGCCGTTGGTTAAAACAGTTACGTCCGTGCCTTCTTCAAGCACAACTGCCTTATTCACGTCGAATTGGTAATGTTCATCATAAACATCACACACATTAGTGCGCGCAATCCTTATATACATAGGCCCGGGCGTGTTTGCGGCAAATCTTATAACCTGCTCGCACTCGCGGCAGTCAGCCGGAACAATCACGGTCATGTTCGGAATCCCCCGCATCAAAGCCACATCCTCAAGCGCCTGATGGCTTGCGCCGTCTTCGCCCACGGTAATCCCGCCATGCGTACCGATTATTTTTACGTTAAGCTTCGGATAAGCAATAGAATTTCTGATTTGGTCGTACGTTCTGCCGGTCGCAAACATTGCAAAACTCGCGGCAAAAGGGATTTTCCCGGCAATCGCAAGCCCGGCCGCACTCGCAGCCATATCCTGTTCAGCGATTCCCACATCAAAAAACCGCTCGGGAAATTCTTTGGCAAATAATTGCGTCTGCGTCGAACATGCCAAATCAGCATCTAAAACAACTATATTTTTATTAGTTTTGCCCAATTCGGCAAGTGTTTTGCCAAAAACCGAACGTATGGACTTTCTTTCCTTTTTGTTAATTATC
>JAIRZW010000045.1 GCA_031267015.1 Heliobacteriaceae bacterium
AAGACGTATATACATTAAATGCAAATATATTCAACACTTGTAGTGGAATAAAGATAGGGAATTTATGTGTATCATCATCGAATGAATCATACAGTTCGATAAACACTTGTGACGGATCGTCTGACCTTTCATATGACACTACAGGAAGTAATAATGCATATTGTGCAAATAACTATTGGGCAGGCGCTAAGAAGCACTGTGCCGACCTAGGTATGAGTCTTCCAACGCGCGATCAACTGCTCTCACTCAAAGGCGAACCTGCTACCAGTGCAGGTATTTCAGGCTGGTACTGGTCTTCAGAGCCGTACGGGAGCGACGCCAACCTCGCGTGGGGCGTGGGCCTGCCTGATGGGGTTCAGAGCGGCGACTCCAAGCTCAACGGCAACGATGTTCGTTGTGTGAGGTGATTGCTTATTTAAACATTCAATTATTTAGCGCCGCCGAATTTCAGCGCAGCAGGGTGCGTAGGACACACCCTACTAAAAAACCGCCCTTTCGAGCGGTTTTTTTAATCCTTTTGTTTCAACTCTACACAGCGGCCGGTTTTTTCTGAGCAACAGCGCCCGGAATAGCCTGCCAGTTTGCCGCCATAATCTTTTTGAAAGATTTTAACGCTGTGTCTTCCAATTCACCAAGTTCTTCTGCTTCCATGATAAGTTCTCTTAAAGGAAGCAATGCTCTTTGGTCGCGTAAAACGCCTAACGCCGCAGCCGCACCTGCTCTTACAAGTTCGTTTTCGGAACGGTTCTTCATAACATCTATCAAGGCCGGAACCGCTTTCTGGTCGTTCAGTTTGCCCAGCGAGGTCACCGCATAAATTCTTACGTTTACCCATTCGTCATAAAGCATATTAATCACTTTATCAACGGCTTTTTTGTTTCCGATTTCGCCCAGTGCGCGGGTTGCGTCACAACGTACATTAACTTTTTCGTGGTCCAGAGATTCCATCAACGCGTCTGTTGCAACGTCGCCAATCTCAATAAGCGCATCAGTTGCCGTAATACAAACCTGAGGGTTTTCGTCGTTAAGTGCTTCTACAAGCGGCTCAACCACAATCGCTCCGCCTAATCGGCCCAAAGCCCGCGCCGCACGCACCCGTACGTCCACGTTGCGGTCTTCGCGCAGCGATTCAATCAAATGCAGGGTCGCTTTGCAATCGCCCAGCTCACCCAAAGCCCGCGCCGCATAAAGACGTACAGAACCGTTTTTGTCATGTTTAAGCACGTCAATTAACGGCTCAACCGCCGCTGAATCGCCCATTTCGCCTAAAACACGCGCCGCGTTATAACGAACTTTTTCCGAGTTACTTGTCTGCAAATCCGTTAGCAACTCATCAAACGATTTTTTCACTTGTTTTTTCTTGCTGTTCACACTAATTGTCATTAAGTTTTCCTCCAACACTACAATAAAATTATTCACACACATTTATATAAAGAAAATTTTGAATAAATTATTGCCTGCTTTTACTAACTATGTTACTTTTTGTTTACAAATTTTGTTTTTCCTTTTACGTGTAGCCGGACGCTCACCGGGTTTTCCAATCTTTCGCCCCGCTTTTCGCTTCGGTTAACAAGGGTAAAATTGACACTTTATATTCTAAATATAACATATTATTCTGCTAATGTCTTTAGTTAGTCGGATTATTTTTAAAAAATTGCTGATTGTTTAATTAATATAATGTGTCATTCAATAATAACTACGGCAAATTTGTAATAAAACTTAATAAATACTACTTACTTAAGATAGTAACAGTGAACTCGCTGCCGGCCCCGGGCTCACTGTTTGCAATAATTTCGCCGCCGTGCTTTTCGATAATCTTCGCACAAATCGCCAAACCTAACCCGGTTCCCACGCCTGAGCTTTTGGTTGTGTAACCGGCTGAAAATATCTTGCCCAGTGCGTCTTGGGAGATTCCGCACCCGCTGTCTTTGAACTTAATTATTAGTTTCCCGTCTGCATAGCGGGTCGTAATTTTTATCGTGCCTTCACCATCAATGGCCTGACATGCGTTGATTAAAACGTTCGTAAACACCTGGTTAAGCATGTTTGGAAAACATCTCACTGAGGGGACTTCGCCATAGTCGCGGATAATCTTAATCCGGTTTTTTGTTTCGTGACGGATAAGCTCAAGGGTTAAATCAAGCTCTTTATTTATGTCGGCTTCCTGAAGCTCGGCCTCGTCGAGGCGCACGAATTTTTTCAGGGAAGTTACCATATTGCTTATGCGCGCGATTGCCTCACGGTCAACATCGTTTATGTCGCGTAAAATTTCGGCTGTTTCGGCGTCATGCAGCTTAGGAAGCAGCTTTTGGGCGATTGAGTTGTTTGACTTAATCGAGGCGACCGGGGTGTTAATCTCGTGCGCAACACCTGCTACAAGCTGGCCAAGCGACGCCATTTTTTCGGAATTTATTAATTGCAGCTGGGTTTCTTTTAGTTCTTCAAGGGCGCGGATGTTCTCCTGATAAAGCTTTGCGCGGCTTATGGCATTGGCAAGCTGGGAGGAAATCGCTTCCAGAATTTCTATTTCGTCGGTAAGGGTGCGTTTTTGGCGGCTGAGCAAAACTATGACGCCTGTGAGGTTTCCGAGGTTATGGATAGGAACAATAATACGCATGACCGGCTGGTTAAGCGGCTGCGCGCCGGAGTATTCCACAATGCAGCTGCTTACTGAAATCTCTTTTGCTGCAATAGTTTCGAGGGTTTTGTCGTCGTAGGTGAAGGTAGTTGAGGGTTGCGGCGGTCGAGCCGGCGAGTTGATGGTTGAGGGTTTATTTTTGTCAACTCTCAACTCTAAACTCTCAACTTTAAACTCTTCGTCATCACTATACTCAGCATAATACGCTTTATACGCGCCGAACATTGTGGAAAGCTCTTTCAAGGCAGAGTTCAGAATCCGGGAAATGTCGATTGATTCTCTTATAATATTAGAAACGTTGTTAATCAGCGCGATTCTGATTGCCTGCGACTGGGCTTTTTCTTTGATATTCTGAAGGTCATGGTTTTCTTCAAGCAGGCTGTTGTAAAGCTGCGCAAGCTTTTCGTTCTGCTTTATAAGGTCTTTTGCTTCAACATCGGCTGTGATGTCATGAAGGATTATGGCGGTATAGCGGTACTTTTTTACGGCGGTCATTTCAAAATAGCGGATTTTGCGGCCGGATTCGCAGGAAACATGCGCGAAAAAAGCCTCTTTTGAAAGCAAGGCATGGTGAATCGGCGAATAAAAATCAACGTCCCCGCTATTCAGAGGGCAGATATCAAAATTAAAGTTATGCGAGAATTTTGTTATGTCGGTGAAGTCCGGGAAATAGCGCTTAAACGTGTTGTTTCTGTAAACAACGTCTTTGTTTACAACGATTACCGCATCCCTAAACTGTTTAAAAAACTCAAACTTTTTCATAATATTATTATATCACAGTATCGTTATTGCGGCGGCGGAGGTCAATCCGACGGCGGGGAAAATCCTTTACTTTAACAGCAAGTAATGTAAGTAATATGACCAGAAGACTCCGAAAGCCGCGCCCACTATAACTTCAAAAGGCGTGTGGCCGAGAAGTTCTTTTAATTTAGGCCCGACAGCCTGAACATCGTGTTTGTAAAAGTCTTCCATAATCCGGTTCAGGCTTGCGGCGGTTTTGCCTGCGGCGCGTCTGAGTCCGGCTGCGTCGTACATTATAATCATTGAAAAGCCCGCTGCGATTGCAAAGGTTACGGAATCAAACCCGCGGATAATCCCGACAGTGGTCGAAAGCGCCACTACTGCAGCTGAATGCGCGCTCGGCATGCCGCCGGTCGTCGTGAATATCTTAAAATTTACTTTTCCTGTGCGCATCGTAAATATTACAAACTTTATAATCTGCGCAATACAAGCCGCTGCCGCGCCTGATATTAAAGCCTCATATCCCGTGTTTATTATCAAATCATTAATCATCGTTAATTATTGTAACATAAAAGTAAAATTTTTTATTACAGTAGCAAAAAATTTTTTTCACGGATTTTAAAACAAAAAAAGGAGAAGAAAATAATGAGTATAGACATACAATCCCCAAGTTTTACAGGCACTGTAACAGCAATGCACATACCAAGAAAACTTGAACGCCAGCTTATATCCAGACGGTTTACACGTATTCTGCCGGATGAGTACATTACCACTGTTAACAGAAAAAAGTATCCTTGGGGCGAAAATTTAAAAGTTATTTCTTATAACGGCAAAAAACAGGTAGATAAAACTTGTGAAACGATTAGAGGCAAAGGTTTTACCTACGATAAGATTATCGGAGTTGTTGAATCTGCAATGAAAAGCGTTGCAAATAACATTTCTAAATCCTGATTTTGTTAAGGGTTTTTTCAAATATTTTCGACTGAATGTTTTGCGTTTTTAAAACAGCAAAACACTCATCCGTGAGCGTATGGAGCTTTTGTTTCGCGCCCTCAAGCCCGTAAAGGCTTACGGCAGTGAGCTTGTTCGCGTCTTTGTCTTTGCCTAAGGTTTTGCCCATTTGTTCAAAAGTTGAGGTTTCGTCCAGAATGTCGTCAGCGATTTGGAAAGCAGTGCCGAGCTTTTGGCCCAAATCCGTCATAGCAGCGATTTTGTCCTCACCGGCTCCGGCGGCCATTGCGCCGGTTCGCAGCGCAAGCTTAAACAGAACAGCGGTTTTGTGGGTCTGAATGAAGGATAAAGTTGAGGGTTGAGGGTTGAGGGTTGCGGCGGTCGAGCCGGCGAGTTGAGTTTCTGACCGGATGTCAACAATCTGGCCGGCTATCAGGCCGTAAGCGCCGGCAGCTTTGCAATATTCTTTTATAATACGAAGCGTTGTTTCAGCACTCAGGGCGGAGTTTTCAATAATCATTTGCGGCGCAAAGGTCAGCAGGGCGTCGCCGGCAAGAACCGCAACAGCTTCGCCGAAAACCTTGTGGTTTGAAGGTTTGCCGCGGCGAAAATCGTCGTTGTCCATACACGGCAAGTCGTCATGGATAAGGCTCTGAGCATGAAGCATTTCGATTGCGCACGCAGCAGGCAGCGCGTGTGCAACGTTTCCGCCGAAAATCCGGCATGCCTCAAGGCACAGCACGGGCCGAAGCCGCTTGCCCGGCAAAAGCACCGTATAGCGCATTGATTCAAAAATCGACTCCGGATATTGCACGCGAAGGTAATCGTCTAATTTTTCGTCTACCAGTTTTATGTAGTTTTCCATTCTTCATATACCTTTTGTTTAGATGTGTTTCTTGCTGATTGCCGCTTTTTACCGCTTATTTTAGCTGCCGTACGGCAGCCGCTGATTTTTTGGGCTGTCTCTGTTTTTGTGCCCTCGTATTTGACTTTTTCCTTGTAACCGCGCGCTTCTTCGACAAATTGCAAATAGCTTTCATAACGGCCCGGGTGGATTTTGTCAAGGTTCTCAAGCACGCCGCAGCCGCTTTCGCTCAGGTGGAGGCAGTCGCTGAATTTACACGTGTACTGCGAAAATTCATCAAACAATCCAGAAACCTCCTGCGGCAGAAGAAAGTCAAACTTAACGTTACTAAAGCCCGGAGTATCCACTACTCGGGTTGAGAGTTGCGGCGGTCGAGCCGGCGAGTTGAGGGTTGAGAGTTTGATTATTTCGCAGTGGCGGGTGGTGTGGACTCCGCGCTGGTTTTTCTCACTCACGGCCTTGGTTTTCAGGTTTAGGCCGGGCGTCATGGCGTTAATCAGGCTTGATTTGCCCGCGCCGGAGTTCCCGCAAAGCACGGTTATCTTCCCTTCCAAAAGCTTTTGAAACGGCTCTAATCCGTTTTTTTCTTTGGCCGAAGTAAATACAATTTCAAACCCGGAATAAACAGAATCCAAAAAGTCAGGAGGCGCAAGCAGGTCGTCTTTATTAAAACACAATTTTACAGGAATGTTGTAATATTTTGCAAGCGCAATATAGCGGTTTAGCTGGTTTAAGTCCAAATCCGGCTCTTTTAGCGCGGAAACAATTATAATCTGGTCGATATTTGCCACACTCGGACGCGGAATGTAGTTTTTGCGCGGCATTACGCTCTCTATAACCCCGTCCGCAAACTCCACAAAATCCCCGACATAAATCTTTTCCCGGCGCTTTTTCAGAACTTCACGAATTTTGCATTCGTAAGTTTTTTCGCCGTCGTCGACATAATAAAAATCAGAATGGATTTTATAAATTTGAC
>JAIRZW010000053.1 GCA_031267015.1 Heliobacteriaceae bacterium
CAGGGAATCGTCTCCCGAATCGACTACACAAAAGGCCGAATCCAAACCGATGCGTCCATTAACCCGGGCTGCTCCGGCGGACCGATTTTAAATTCATCGGGTGAGGTCATTGGTATAAGCCAGTCAATCTACAACCCTGACAACAACATTTCCAACATCGGAATCGGCTTTGCCATTCCTATCAACGACGCGAAAAAATTCGTTGAAACCACGCTTGCGCAGGACGAAAAACCGGGCGCGCCCAAAAGGAAGTTCGTAATGAAATAATTATTAAATAGATAGTATTTTCATGTTATAATCTTCTCATTAAGGAGAGGAAGACATGACAGAATATTATTTTATAAATGGCGATTATGTGGAAGCTGAAAAAGCGGTAATTCCGGTAAGAACGCACGCATTTTTGTATGGAACGTCTGTGTTTGAAGGGATTCGGGCGTATTGGAATGATGATGAAAAGCAATTATACGCTTTCCGCGTGCAAGAACACTTTGCGCGTATGGAAAAAAGCGGTCACATAATGTACATGAAAAGCCCGTATACAGTTGAAGAACACTGCGAAATCGTAAAAAAACTTTTGAAGAAGAATAATTACAAAGAAGACGCATATCTGCGTCCGACTTTGTACAAAATGGCTCAGAGAGTAGGGCCGGGCTTGCAGGACAATCCTGACGGGTACCTGCTTCTTGTGAATAAAATGGGGCCTTATATAGATGTTCCGGGCGGCTTGAAGGTTTGCGTTTCAAGCTGGCGGCGCAACAGCGACAACGCAATACCTCCGCGCGCAAAAGTCGCGGGCGGTTATGCTAACGCTGCCTTGATTAAGGCAGACGCGCACTATGCCGGGTTTGATGATGCAATAGTTCTTGACGAATGCGGCGCTGTAACCGAGGGTTCTGCAATGAACCTGTTCCTTGTTCAGGACGGAAAGCTGGTTACAACAACCAAAACCGACGATATTCTGGTCGGCGTTACAAGAAATACCGTAATTGAAATCGCGCGCGATATAGGAATTGAAGTTGAAGAACGGCCTGTTTCAAGAACGGAATTGTACATTTCCGACGAGGCTTTTTACACGGGTACGGGCGCTCAAATCCTGCCGATTGCAAGCATTGACCACAGAAACGTCGGCACCGGCGGCGTAGGAAAAGTATCTGCCGAGCTTCAGCGCGTTTACAACGATGTCGTGAAGGGCAAAGTTCCAAAGTACAAAAAATGGTGCATGCCAATATACTAACCCTCGCCCCTTGTGGGAGAGGGAAGAATTTCTTAGTGAGCTAAAGCGAACTTAGAAATTCGGGTGAGGGGTCAGAATGATTAATTTTCTCGGACTGTGCGTCCTGAATTTAATTAAAAGCATAAAATACCTGTTTAACCGCCAGGTGCGGTTGGCATCTGTTCTTGAGCAGGCGGCTGCTATCAGCTACGATTCGCTTCCGATATCTATGATTATAGTATTTATTGCGGCGGCGGTAATTGCGATTCAGGTGTCAAAGCAGTTTTTAATGTCAGGTGCAGAAACTTACATTGGCGGAACAATCGCGATAGTAATGATTCGCGAGATTGCGCCCGGGTTTGTGGCGCTGGCAATCGGTGCGCGCGCAGGCACTGCGATTTCCGCGGAAATCGCCAACATGCAGGTAACAGAGCAGGTTGACGCCATAAAAACCCTGAAAGTTGACCCTGTGGGATATTATTTTGCGCCAAGAATTATTGCGGCGGCCGTGACAGTGCCAATGGTGGTTTTGCTGGCGGAAGTCGTCGGGATTTGGGGCGGAATGTTCGTTTCCGAGGCGACTATAAACCTGCATCCGGCGCGTTATATGCACTCGGTTTGGGCTTGGCTGGCAACAAGAGATATTTATATAAGCATATTAAAAGCTTCGGTGTTCGGAGTGCTGATAGCGCTTGTTTGCGCGACTCAGGGTTACGAAGCCCGCGGCGGCGCAAAGGAAGTCGGACTTTCCACAACCCAGGCCGCAATCCTGTCAACTGTTTACATGCTAATCGCTGATTTTATAATTAATTTGATATTTTATATTAAATAAGGTTAGTAGCAGCCTGCGGCCGGCTTGCCGGCACTAGTACATAAGAATACCGGGATAAGGTATCTCGCCGTCTTTCTTCTTTTCCCAGCCGTCAAATTGTATCTTATACCCATATCCTCTGCCCATTCTAAAATCATTTTCCCAATCATGCTTGTCAACTATATATTGACCGGTTGCGCCATCTAAGTGCCCGCCATTGCAAGAACTAAAGCACTCAAATTTAACCATGCGCTCACCGCTTTTTTTGTTCAGTCTAAACACATCAAACCCCAATACATTTGGTGCTTTTGGACCGTTAGTGTCAACCATAAATAGCATTTCATAATCCTGTCCGTAAACAAAAGGAGCTGACATGTATATAGTGCTGCCGTCAGGCATTACGAATGTTGCATAGCTGTCTGTATCACTGCTGCCCGCCACCGCCTTAGTACCATTGAAATCCTGCCATACATCAACGCGATTCGGCATTCTACATGCCTCGGGGTCTTTGTAGCATACTTTAACAGGAGATAAATAAGGCGCAAAGTATTTGCCCAAAATTTCCTGTTGTTTTGCGGCAGAGACCATCCAAGCGTCATTATAGTCTATTCCTTCAAAAGAATCATCGTAGTCAGCATAAACGCGCGCTACAAGCTGGTTGAGAACAGTGTAGTTTTTCTTTAATCTCACAACAGTTTCTTTGTTGCGGTAATCAGCAATCAATCCGGGCATGACCAACGCCGCAACAACTCCGATTATCCCTAATGTTATCAAAACCTCTGCAAGAGTAAACGCTTTCTTTTTCATATTCAATTCCTTTCGTTAACTTTCGTAACTACTCGGTATTGTATAATCAACTCTGTTTTTTGTCAAGCAATATATTTTTGCACGGTTTCCGTGTCAAAAACCTCAATGCTGTCTTGGCCATGGATGAAAATCATACATGAAATCGTTGATTTCAGAGTTTCAAAATCCGAGAACGACATCTTGTTGCGAAGGTCTTCCATGTTGTTCGCAAGAAATTCCATAATAACGGTCTTGTTGTCAAACACAAGGCTTGAGAAATATTCAAAGGATTCTCTGGTCTTAATCCCCTCCAGATAAACCACATCAGGCGACTGGAACTCAATAAACCTTGACGCTTTGTCCATATTAAACCCGACGTTCTCGTTAAGTTCGCACTGGTTCACGTTTTCAAGGTTGTATTTTGCAATACTTTCGAGCGTCATAATATTTTTGTTTTTATCTTTTTTCGCAGCTTCAATAAGAAGCGAATAAATCACGTGGGTTTTTCCGCTAAGCGCAGAGCCGCAGACAAGGATTATGCCCGGCTTGTCAAGCGCGGCGCGGACTACGGCAAGCGCTTTGTCGCTTTTGATTATTTCCGTAAGCAGCTGCGGCGGTTTGTAGATTTTAAGGAAAATCCGCTCGCCCATAATTGTTGGGAAGGTTGAAATGCTTGCCACTACGCTGATATCGTCAACTTTAAAATTCAATTTGCCTAATTGCGGAACTTCTGACACGGACGGGTCTAAGTCTGCTAAGGATTTCAATTTTGCGGCAAAAGAGGCGGCCAAAACCTGCGGAATACTGCCTTTGTTGGTTATATCGCCATTTTGTTTGAAGCTTACTTCAAACCCGCTGTTTTCGCATTGGAACGAAACCTCGTGAACGTTTTCAATAATCGCCTGTTTCAGGATTGCACGGATAATTTTTTGGATGTGGCTGTCGCTCAGGTCTTCGCTGTGAAGCTCACCGCGCCAGTCATAGCCTGCGTTTTCATCGATAAAAATTTCACCCATGGAACTGTCAGCGCTGTAATACTCGTCGATTTTTTTGATAATGCTT
>JAIRZW010000059.1 GCA_031267015.1 Heliobacteriaceae bacterium
ATACTCATCCGCGCTCAAATGCGCAATAGCGCCGAAATCAAGCTCATAAATTTCAACGCCGAGTTCTTCTATTTTACGCCGGCGTTCTTCGCGGGTTAGAATGTATTTTGGGCAGACATCATAGAAAAAGCAGCACGGGTGGTCTTTGAACGTAACCGCAACAGCTTTGCTGCCGAGAGCCGCGGCGTTTTTGATTACCGCCTGATGTCCTAAATGTACGCCGTCAAAGTATCCCAGCGCTAAAGATATCATTTTGGCTGCACCGTACTTTTCAAGTGCAATTCGCGCATTTGCTGGAGCGAAGCCTCGCCCGGCGCGTCGCTCATCAGGTCTTTTGCCTGAGAGTTTTTAGGGAACGCGATTACGTCGCGGATTGACTCGGTTCTTGCAAGAAGCGCAACCAGTCTGTCCAGCCCAATCGCAAGCCCTGCGTGCGGAGGGGTTCCGTATTTGAACGCATTAACCATGAACCCGAATTTTGTCCGGGTTTCTTCTTCTGTCAAGCCCAGTGCCTTGAAAACGCGCTCCTGCATTTCAGGTGAGTGGATTCTCACGCTGCCGCCGCCCAGTTCCGTGCCGTTATAAACTATGTCATAAGCAATCGAACGCGCATTGCCCGGGTCAGATTCCATTTTGTCAATATCCTCGGGGTTTGGCGCGGTGAACGGGTGGTGAACCGACACGTAGCGGCCTTCTTCCTCGTTGTAATCAAACATAGGAAAATCAATTACCCATAACAGGTTATGTTTGTTATCATCAATCATTTCAAGCTTTTTGCCGAACCAGAGGCGGAAGCGGCCCAAAACATCAAAAACAACTTTCGGCTTGTCTGCCACAAAGAACACTATATCGCCTTTTTGCGCATCTGCACGGGTTTGAATCTCTGCGATTTGGGATTCGTCAAGGAACTTGAACACAGGCGATTTGACTTCGCCGTCTTCCATGTAAGTTACCCACGCAAGCCCTTTTGCGCCGAACGAAATCGCAAGGTTGCGCACGTCGTCCATGTCTTTTCTTGAATAGTTTGCTATTCCGGGAATCTTAATCGCGCGCACGGTTCCGCCTGCGGCGATTACGTCCTTGAACGCCTGGAATGTTGAGGCTTCCATAATATCGGTCATATCAAAAAGCTCAAGCCCGAAACGCGTGTCCGGCCGGTCAGAGCCAAACCGCTCCATTGCTTCTTTATAAGTCATCTGAATAAACGGCGGCTGAATGTCAACGCCAGCGGCTTTAAAGGTTTCGAAAAGCATGCCTTCAACGATTTTAATTACGTCCTGCTGGTCGACAAACGACATTTCAAGGTCAATTTGCGTGAATTCCGGCTGTCTGTCAGAGCGCAAATCTTCGTCGCGGAAGCATTTTGCAATCTGGTAATAGCGCTCGATTCCGCCGACCATAAGCAATTGCTTAAAAATCTGCGGCGACTGCGGAAGCGCATAAAACTTACCTTCCTGAACCCGTGACGGAACAAGATAATCCCGTGCGCCTTCAGGCGTTGTCTTAATCAAAACCGGGGTTTCAACCTCCAAAAAGGATTCGGAATTAAGGTAATTTCTTGCGGCAGTAACAATGTCATGGCGCAGCTTAAGGTTAGCTAGCATTTGACCCCGACGGATGTCGAGGTAACGGTATTTTAGCCGCACGTCTTCGGAAACGCTGTCGTCATCAAGCACAAACGGCAATGTCTGCGCTTTTGAGATGATTTCGACTGAGGCCGGATACATCTCGACCTGACCGGTCGGGTATTTTTCGTTGTAAGTTTCCTCAGGACGGCGTGATACCTTGCCTTTTACGGTAATCACATATTCGGTGCGTATACCTTCAAACGCTGCGTGCACCTTCTCATTTACCCCGGGGTCGGCAACAACCTGGAAAAATCCGCTTCTGTCGCGCAATTCAATAAAAATAATCCCGCCAAGGTCGCGAATAGCTGCTGCCCAGCCTGAAAGCGTAACTTCTTCGTCTATATTGTTTAAATTTAATTCTCCGCAATTCTTTGATTTTATCTTTGTTGTAAGCATTTTTGTTTCCTTTTTATGACTTTTTTTAATTTTATCATAAAAAAATAAAAACATGATATAATTTTTGCATGAACCTTTGCGTATTTCAGGGAACCTTTAATCCGATTCACAACGCCCATATACGGATGGCGGAATTTGTGCTGGAGAATTATGATGCGGATAAAATCCTTTTTATTCCTGCGTACAAACCGCCGCACAAAGTGTTTGACCCTGAATGCGCACACCACAGGCTTAACATGGTTAAGCTTGCAGTCGAAGATAATCCGCGCTTTGAGGTTTCGGATATTGAGTTTCAAAGCGAAGAAGTGTCTTATACGTATAATACGATAAAAACCCTCACCCCGGCCCGTCGGATTGACCTCCGCTCCCAGCGGGAGAGGGAGAATTTCAAAATCTATTTCATAATTGGCGCGGACGCTTACGGGCAAATCGACACCTGGTACAGGGCCGCAGAATTAAAAGAAATGGTTGAATTTATCGTATTCACGCGCACACCGCAGGATATTTCATCATCACAGGTCC
>JAIRZW010000071.1 GCA_031267015.1 Heliobacteriaceae bacterium
ATTTTGACCAAGGTAATTACCGAAGAATGCAATACCGAGCCGCTTTTCTTCCACGGGTCGCTGAATATCAGCCAGCGTGAGGAATTAATTGATAAATTCCAAAACGACGCCGCTACAAAGGTTATGATTTTGTCGTTGAAAGCCGGCGGAACGGGTTTGAACCTTACGAGCGCCACAAACGTAATCCACTACGACCTTTGGTGGAACCCTGCTGTCGAAGACCAAGCCACAGACAGGACTTACCGTATCGGTCAGGAAAAAAATGTTATGGTTCACCGCATGATTACGCTCGGAACCTTTGAGGAAAAAATCGACGAAATGCTGAAGTCTAAAAAAGAACTTGCGGACATGGCTGTCTACGAAGGCGAAAAAATCATCACCGAACTTACAGACAAAGAGATCTACGAAATTTTCACTCTTTCAGGCTAGAACTTAAACGGATAATCATTCGGAATGCTCCAGCCTTCGTATTGAATCAGTTTAGCACAAAATACTGTTCCTGTATTACTACAGCTGTAAGCATTACCTGAGTTAAAAAATCCCTCCCGTGTGCCGTCCTAGCGGTATGTATACGGTTCAAATCCTTTACCTATATGGTATTTGACATTATCAGGCACAGCACTAGGCAGCAGGATTGGATTAAATCTGAATATAAATGTGTCTATGCCCTCTTTAGGGTTTGCTAATGCCTTACTATCTAAATAAAATGTTATGTCATAAATGTATCTCGGCATATACAATATGCTGCCGTCTGCAAAATAAACATAAAAACCCAAGCCGTCATCAGATATAGCGGTTTTTACTTTGTTAAGATTCCTGCCTATTGTATCATTAAACCATTCCAGAGCTTCGTCTACGGTGCAGATGGGTGTGCCGCTTCCTCCGCAATCTTTTACCCAATTTTCATAATCCCCGCGTTCGGAAATAACCATATTTGCGGCCTGATTCATCACGCTGTAAACTTTTTTCAGCCGTGTTTCAACATTGTGTTTGCGGTAATTTTGAATAAGCACCGGCATTGTCAGCGCGGCCACAACACCAATAATTCCTAACGTTATCAACACTTCCGCCAACGTAAAACCTCTAACGTCATTGCGAGCCCGCAGGGCGAAGCAATCCAGTTTCACTACTGTCGCTTTCTGGATTGCTTCGGCTAATGCCTCGCAATGACATGAATCTAACTTTCTCATACCTTTCTCCTTCTGTTACAATATGTAACTACAAGTGATTGTATAAGGAATTTCAAAGCTTGTCAAGCTATTTTGGATAATATTCCAACAAAATATCCGGCCCGAAATGTTTAACTGAATCAATTTGAAAATTCAGACTGTCATTGATGTCAGTAATTTTACGGAAATCAAAACAGGATTTGGCGCTGTTGTCGCCCGTGATTTTCGGCGCGATAAAATGATAAATTTTGTCTGTGGACTCAAGCATTTCACCGTTAAACCGCCCGCCGGCCTCGATTAGAACGCTCATAATGCCGAGTTCATAGAGTTCATTCAAGAGTGTAATCCCCCCTTCCCCCCTTACAAGGTGGGCTCCTTGCTGAAAAATCTTTTCATTGCCGCTTAAACGCGAATTGCGGTCAAGGATTATTTTCGTCTTGTGCTCCATTTCCGGGTCGTCTGCAAGAACCGTGGCAGAAGTCGTCATAATTGCGTCGTAGCGCTTACGGATGTTACGAACCTCTGCACGCGCCGACTCTGACGTAATCCATTTTGAAGAACCGTTTGCTGTCGCGGTTTTGCCGTCGAGCGTCGCGGCGGTCTTTATTGCAACAAAAATCCTGTTTTCGGTTTTATTTACTACAAAAACCTCATTCAAACGCCGGCATTCATGCTCCAGAACTCCTTCTATGACTTCAATCCCGGCTTCGCGCAGCTGCTTAACCCCGTTAACAAGCGGATTCGGGTCGCGCATTCCTATTACAACCCGCTTAATCCCTTTTTCTATAATCAAATCAGTACAAGGCGGGGTTTTGCCATGGTGCGAACACGGCTCAAGGTTCACGATTAAAGTTCCACCCTGCGCTTCAACACCCTGCAAAGCATTGCATTCCGCGTGATTCCCGCCGTATTTTTCATGCCGGCCCTCTGAAATTTTATTACCTGCTGCGTCCAGCACAATACAGCCCACAAGCGGGTTTGGTGAAACAGCACCCTCACCGCGCTTTGCAAGTTCTATACATTGCCGCATTAAATTATCATAATTCACACTTGTATTTTAACATGAAAGATGTTATTTTAAATGCATGGCAGATATAAAATACATAGGACACAGCGCATTTGAAATCAAAACAGGCGAAAAGTCAATCCTAATCGACCCGTACGTTTCCGTGAACCCGAAATATAACTGGCGGGATTCAAATATCACCGACATATTCATAACCCACGGCCATGCCGACCATATCGGCGAAGCGCTTGAGATTGCGCGCGAAAAAAATGCCGTGATTACTGCTGTTTATGAGCTTGCGAACTACTGCGAGAAGCATGACTGCCGCACGCGCGGGGTTAACCTCGGCGGCTGGCTTGATTATGACTGGGGTAAGGCGGTTTTTCTGCCTGCGTTCCATTCTAGTTCCCTGCCTGACGGAAGTTACGCAGGATGCGCCGCAAGCATTCTGCTTGATATTGAAGGCATCCGGATTTACCATGCAGGCGATACCGGGCTTTGCGCTGAGATGAAAATAATTAAAGAACTTTACCGTCCGAATGTGGCAATGCTTCCGGTCGGCGGGACTTATACTATGGATGTTGAACACGCGGCAATCGCGGCTGACTGGCTTGGCGCGCAGACCGTAATCCCTATGCACTATCAGCCGGAAACCGATTTGCAGCGCTTCCAGCAGCTAATCCAAGCCAACAACAAAGCGTGCGCCATACTCAATCAGGAACAAATATGAAAACATTATTTATAATCGACAGAGTCGAGCTGAAATATTTTGAGTTTAATGATTTAGTCACGAATTTTTCGCTGATTAAGGAACTGCTTGAGCGCGGGCAGGACGTGCATATAACAACTATTGACAAGCTCGGGCTTGAAGGCGGGATTGCTTTTGCACATTGCTATAAGGCATTTTGCGAACGTGAGAATATTTTTTATGATAAAACCGCTGTGCGTAGTGAGATTGAAGACTTTTCGCTTGTAATGTTCCGGCCTGACCCGCCGGTTGATTTGGATTACATAAACGCGACTTATGTGTTTGACTTTGTGGACAGGAACAAAACCGTTATCCTTAACGACCCTGCCGCGATTCGGGATTTCAACGAAAAGCTTCACGCAGTGCTGTTTAACGACTTAATGCCGCCGAATATTGTGACGTCTTCAAAATCCGACATAATGACGTTTTTAAATGAACATGGCGAAATCGTTCTTAAACCGTTGAACGGCTGCATGGGCGCGGGTGTTATGTACCTTAGAGACGGAGACAAAAACACGAATTCAATTATAAATTCCGTTACCAACAAGCAGACCACACTGGTTATGGTGCAAAAATATATTCCGGCGCACGGTGACAAGCGGGTTCTGTTTTTGGGCGGCGAAGTGCTTGACGTGTGTGTTCAAAAGCTTCCGGGCAATGATGATTTCAAATTCAACCACCACTGCGACAGCAGCCTTGCAAAAGCGGTTCTGACCGACAGCGAACGCGCCGCATTTGAACCTGTTGCGCGCCGGCTTAACGAAATGGGGCTCCCGTTCGCCGGCTTGGACGTAATGAACGGTCAAATAATCGAAATAAACGTTACAAGCCCGTGTTATTTTATCCGCGAAATCAACAATCACTTCGGAATCAGGCTGGAGAAAAAGATTGTTGATTTTATACTCGAAAGCTGCAAAGTCCGGACTTGCAATCAATAATTAACTAACTATTGACAAATGCCTGAATTTCTTATACAATTCCAAGTAGTTACATTTCGCAAAGGAGGAAAGTATGAGAAAGAGTGGTTTTACATTGGCAGAAGTTTTGATTACATTAGGAATTATCGGCGTTGTTGCCGCCTTGACCATGCCGAGTCTTATTACAAAATACAAAGAAAAAGAAGCGGCGGCGCGGCTTAAAAAAACCTATTCAACTCTGGCAAACGCATATATGCTTGCGCGCAATGAGCACGGTGACGTAACCGATTGGTTTGAAGTAAACAGTACCCCGCTCAACAGTCAACAATTCTTTGAGAATTTAAAACCTTACCTCAATGTGACGAAAGACTGCGGATTAGGCCCGGGATGTTTTACGCCGGGTTTTGTCAAGACTCTTGACGGAAGAGATTACTTCGACTATGACAGCACTGCAAACGAATATCATATTGTGCTTGCTGACGGGACTTCGCTAATATTTATGCTGCCATACACGGATTGTCAAGGTGTTGATGTTAAATGCGGAAACATTAAGATTGATATTGACGGCCTGCGCGGGGCTTACACTCTTGGAAAAGATTTTTTTACATTAGACATTCATCGCGACGGAATCTACCCGAGCGGGGCTCAAATGGATACTACTTTTCCGTTTGAAAACTATTGCAACAAAAGCAAAACAACAAATGCAAACGGCAGAAGCTGTACAGCATGGGTTATCTACAACGAAAACATGGACTATCTGCACTGTGACGACCTTTCCTGGAACGGGAAAACTACGTGTAAATAGTTACTTCACACGCGAAAAAACTTCAACATTCAGGTCATTGTAAGTATTAGTGTTGAAATAAGCGCAAGATGCGACCATTGCCGCGTTGTCCGTGCAGTATTTCATCGGCGGGGCAAAAACCTCGTAAGCTTCGTCTTTCAGGGCGAAAACCTTGCGGCGGATTTCGGAATTTGCAGCAACACCGCCTGCGATTACGACCTGCTTATAGCCGGACACCTCAAGCGCCCCTCGAAGCTTCTTAACCAGCGTTGACGAAACGCATTCCTGAAAGCTTGCACATATATCCGGTTTCAAGTCAGGGGGGTTGAAAATTTTTCTAATATATGCTATACTAATATTGTCGTCTGGACTGTCGGAAAGTAGTTCGTTAGAATGAAATAATCCATTGGCAGCAGACGACATTTTTATTAGTCTGACTTTATGACCGGCATAAACGTGAGGTGCATTTGGGTTTTTAGGGATATCAACACTAATTTCAACACCATATATATTTCCGTTAAATTCCAGTGCATTATGATAAATTTCCTGGCCTGTTACCCGTCTTGAATGCTTTTTATCTGAATTTTTTGTATAGCTATATTTAGCAGTTTCAACAAGCTCTCTCAGCATGTTGTAAGATTGTTTTCTTGCTTCATTCTTTTTGACTCCTTTTAAAGAACGCCCGATACTATCTTTTGTAAAATGAACTTTACGGCTGTTAGATTTTATTATTATGTCACCAATTAATGATAAATTGTCAACAATCCACTTTTTTAAATCCGCAATTTTATCAAACTTAGGTATACCGGCAGCTTCAATTTGAATTGGAGTTATCGGATTTTCAAATGATTTTACGAGCCGCAAGACTGCTGTTTTCAGGCCGCTGAAACTGAAATTATAACCGTCAACTTTTGCTTCCGGCAATTTGAATGCGTGCAGATTGCCTTGCTGTGCAAGATTATCCAGCACAGGCCCGCCCGGATACGGCAAGCCGATTAGCCGCGCGACCTTGTCGTAAGCCTCACCGACCGCGTCGTCAATGGTTTCACCGATAATTTCCTGTTCGGAATACGACTTAACATCAATAATCTGCGTGTGGCCGCCGCTTACAAGAAGCGCCATAAACGGAGGTTTCAGGTCTGTGTCAAGATAATTTGCGCAAAGGTGCGCCTCAAGGTGGTTCACTCCGATAAAAGGCTTGTTGTGCACAAGTGAAAGGGTTTTTGCAGCGTTTAAGCCCACCAGCAGACACCCGACAAGCCCGGGGCCGACTGTTCCGGCAAAAGCGTCGATTTCATGCGGCGCAAGACCTGATAAACGAAAAGCTTCTTCTATAACAACGTTAATCGCCTCAAGGTGTTCGCGCGCAGCGATTTCGGGGATTACACCGCCGTAGCGTTCGTGGGTTTTGATTTGCGAAGCAACAACGTCAGCCAAAACCTCGCGCCCGTCTTTTACTACAGCACAAGCAGTTTCATCACAGCTTGTCTCTATTGCTAATATGTTCATGATAGTATTATATAACAAATGTTTTTAGATAAGACCAAAATCAAAATAATTTCAGGACGCGGCGGCAACGGCATGGTTGCTTGGCGACGCGAAAAATACGTTGACAAAGGCGGGCCCGCAGGCGGCGACGGCGGACGAGGCGGCGATATTTACCTTGCCGCGGACGAAAACCTGTCAACACTCATGGACTTCAAATACAAATCCGTATTCAAAGCCGAAAGCGGCGAAAACGGAGCTAGTAAAGGTATGCATGGGCGCGGGGCTAAGGATTTGGAGATAAAAGTTCCGCTTGGTACTGTTGTAAGGGATTTGAAATCCGGCAGCATAATCGCAGACTTAACCGAGCCCGGACAAAAAGCTCTTATTGCCAAAGGCGGACGCGGCGGGCGCGGAAACGCACGCTTTGCAACCGCACAAAAACGCGCTCCGCAGTTTTGTGAGCCCGGAGAGCCCGGGATTGAGCGGGATTTGGAATTAGAATTAAAACTCCTTGCCGACGTTGGGCTTCTCGGAATGCCAAATGCCGGAAAATCAACTTTAATAAGCCGGATTTCTTCGGCCAAACCTAAAATCGCGGATTATCCGTTCACTACGCTTGTTCCGAATCTCGGAGTTGTCAAAAAGCGTTCAGGCGATGGATACGTAGTGGCTGACATCCCGGGATTAATTGAGGGCGCAAGCGAAGGCGTCGGGCTTGGACACGATTTTCTACGCCACGTTGAGCGCTGCCGGTTTTTGGTTCACATTGTGGACGCAGCCGCCGAAAACCCGTACGAAAATTACCAAAAAATTAACCGCGAACTTGAGCTTCACTCTGAAAGCCTTGCGCAGCATTATCAAATCGTTGTCTTGAATAAAATTGATGCTATTGACGAGGAACGCAAAGCTGAATTGACGGAGCAGTTTG
>JAIRZW010000062.1 GCA_031267015.1 Heliobacteriaceae bacterium
TGGCGTTCGATTTCCACGCGCCCCAGGTCAATCCAGCCGTCTTTGAAGCCCATGTTTATTGCAACGGATTTTTTCAGATATGCAAGCTCTTTGGATTTGTCTTTAAGCGCGACGTTGTAATACGCAAGGTATCGGTATCCATCCGAAAAAGTCCGCAGAACCTTGTCGTAAATCTCCATTGCTTTTTTCTCTTTGTCGAGCATTTGGTATGTCTGCGCAACCCGGATTAGCGGCATGGAGGAGTTTTTGTCTTTTGATACTGCGGCTTTGTAGTAATCCAGGGCAGGTTTATAGTTTTTGTTTCTGAAATTCAAATCCCCGAGCACTAGCAACACAACCGGGTCGACGCGGTCAATCTTATAAGCTTTCATTGCGGTTTCCTGAGCTTTTTCAAACTCGTTCATATCAAAATAAACCCGTGACATGAGCGCGTAAACATAGCCATTCATCTTCTTTTTCGTGCTTACTGCTCCCTGAAGCGCTCGCAGTGACTTGTTTAACTCGCCTTCATAATAGTAATAGTACGCCAGATGATAATTTTTTTGAAACTCGTTTTTCTTAATTTTGTAAAGCACATACTGCTCAAGAGATTGCGCCTTGTTTGCAAAATAGTATGAACTAAACGGCTTTTTTTTGATTTCTTCGACTATTTTCAGCGCATGCTCCGGTTTTTTGCCCTGCGCAAGGATTTCCGCTTTAAGCCGTTTATAGTTAATATTGTCCTCATTCAGTTTTATTGCGGAGTCTATGAATTTTTCCGCATTAACCGGGTCGCCTGATTTAAGATACCCGAGCGCGGCAATGTAATTCGCATAGTCAGAGCCGGTCATGAGTGCGGTATTTTTGACCAATTCGTTCACGGCTTCGCGGCTTCGGTCGTTGTAGGTAATATCCGAATAGAGTTCCGCAAGATAAGTCTCATCGTCGCGTCTTAGTTTTTTTGACGGAAAATAGTAGGTTCTGATGTCATCCGCGGCAATGTTCGTAATCTCTTTGTCCGAAACCTTTGATATTGCAAGGTCGGAAAGGTTAAAAAGCCCGATTTCCGCCATTTTTTCAGCCATGTTCATGTAGGAGTAATCGTTTGGAATGATTGATTCCAGAAGCATTCGGAAGTCCTGATATGCTGATTTTATGTTGCTCTGCATAAAGCGGTCATAAGCGATTGCGTACTGGCTGTCAATGTCGCGGCTTACGGAAAGCACGGCACGCTTAGGCTGGTTGAGAGTTGCGGCGGTCGAGCCGTCTGGTTGAGGGTTGAGGGTTGGTTCGTCAGCCGCCGCAACTCCGCAGGTTAGAATAAATGCAACTGTAAATGCTGTCATTGCGAGGAGCTTTCGACAGAAAGCGCCCCCGGAACGAAGTCCGGGGCAGGCTGCAAGGCAATCCAGCTTTTTGTTATTATTACGGATTTTCTGGATTGCTTCGCTCCCGTTGGTCGCTCGCAATGACGTTTCTATTTTCTTCATAGTTAATTATTCCCTAAATAATAATGATTGAACAGTTTGACAAGGTTCTCATCAACCATATTTATTATATCAAGAAGGTTATGCCGGCTCAACACTTCGCGGTCGTTATCTTTCAAAATGTTAAGATTTTCGGTCAGGAAAACTTCCACAATCTTGTCCAGCGGAACCTGCAGGAACACATCAACAATGCTTTTGTCAAAATGTTTGCCGGAATCTTTTATAAGAATATCAATAACGTTTGCAATCGGCATTTTGTCGCGGTAGTGGCGCTTTGAGGTTATGGCATCGAAAACGTCGGATACTGCAAGGATTCTGCCGCCGTAAGGGATGTCTTCGCCGCTGAGTTTGCGGAAGTAGCCCGTGCCGTCCCATTTTTCGTGGTGCGAACACGCAATATCAGTGATGGTTTTGAAATCCGCGGACGTTTGAATCTTGTCCAAAATATCCTTGGTAATCTGAGCATGCGAGCGGATATGGCTGTATTCTTCGTCGGTTAATTTTCCTTCTTTTTGCAGAACCGAATCGCGAATCCCGATTTTGCCTATGTCGTGAAGGATTGCGGCTTTTTCCATAAGCTCTTTGTTTCTTTCGTCCATTTCAAGCGCGTCCACAATGAGCATGGTGTAAAGTCTTACGCGGGTTGAGTGCCCGGCTGTAATCTTGTCGCGTGCGTCAATAGAGGTTGCAAGAGTGTCAATAAAGCTGTCAAAAAGTTCTTTTTGTTCTTTGTAAAGTTGTTTCTGCTGCTCGAATAACTGGGCGTTTTCAAGCGCAATGCTTGCACTTCCGCCGATTGCAATAAGCAAATCTTCGTCGCCTTTTGTGAACACGCCTTCGTTTTTATTCAAAACCTGAAACGCGCCGATAATCTCCTGATTGTTGTTTTTAATCGGCATACAAAGGATAGTTTTCGTACGGTAGCCGGTTTTGCTGTCAACGTCTTTGTTAAAACGCCCGTCATTGTAAGCGTCTGCAATATTAACGGTTTCGCCTGTCTGCACTACATAACCCGCAAGCCCGGAATCAGCCGGGAAGCGGATTTCCTGATTGTCCATGCCCAGCGCAACCATTGACCAGAGTTCATTGCTGTATTTATCAAGAAGGAAAACCGTACAGCGGTCTGCGTCCATGGCGGTTTTGGTTTCTTCGGCAATGAGTGTCAACAGTACATTTATGTCAGTCTGGGCTGTAATCGACTGCCCGATTTTAACCAGCGATACAAGCGGGTCGCGCTTTACAGGCATGGAAAAATCAAACCCGTTCTGAAGCTGCCGGATTCTTACCTGTGTTTTTTCCGCAAGCTCAAATTCGTCACTCTCCGGATTCAGCGCGTTTTTGAAATGAATCAGCGCCACATCGTTGTTTCCCTCGCCAAAATTTATATTCCCCAAAGCAAATTCATTAAAAGCTTTTGCCTGAGCGCTTTTTGAAAACCCGGCCATGTGTGCGCCGTCGTTTATCAGCGCAAGCGCGGTTTTGTAATTGTTCTTATCAATCAGATATTCCGTAAGCCCGGTTAAGCTCAGGCAAATCGAAATATATTCACCTTCTTTAAAGGCTTCCTGAGCCTGCAAAAACAGCGCCTTTGCCTGCACGTAATCCTTATCCTCCAGGCATGCTAAGCCCTTTCGTATAAATTCTTTACCTTCTGACATTAATTTCTCTAATTCCTATACATTTCTATATTTTTATTATAATATATTTTTATAGAGATTACAAATTTTGGAGTGTTGATGAAAAAGGTTTCGATTTTAATACCTGTTTATAATGAGGCTGGCACGCTTAAAGAGATTCTGCAAAAGGTTGAAGCTGCCGATTTTTGCGGACTTGAAAAGGAAATTATCCTGATAGACGACTATTCAACAGACGGTACGCGCGAATTGTACAAGGATTTGCAATATAAAGTTTTGTATCATGAATACAATCAGGGCAAAGGTGCGGCGCTGCGAACAGGGCTTAGAGAAGCGGCCGGCGATATTATCGTAATCCAGGACGCGGATTTGGAGTATGACCCTGCGGATTATAAGCCGCTTATACAGCTTATTCTGGAAGAAAAGGCTGATGTTGTTTACGGTACGCGGCTTGCCGGCGGAAAACCGTCGCGCTCGTTCATGTTCCACCACCTTTTGGGTAATAAGCTTTTGTCGCTTTTGACAAATGTACTTTACGGCTCGACTTTGACCGACATGGAAACCTGCTACAAAGCGTTCCGTGCGGATTTTATCAAAGGAATTGAAATTAAATCAAACCGGTTCGACTTTGAGCCGGAAATTACGGCAAAAGTTCTGAAACGCGGCGCACGGCTTTATGAAGTGCCGGTTTCCTACTACGGACGCGAGTTTGCAGAAGGCAAAAAAATTACATGGCGCGACGGATTCCACGCTATTATTGCGCTGATTAAGTTCAGATTCACGGACTAGGGTTAATTTTATATTATAATACAGATATGACTGACACAACTGAAATTATTAATTGCCCGGCTTGCGGGATTGAAATGCAAAAGGTTTATTTGTTTGACAAGGGCCTGAATATCGACATCTGCACCGCAGGTTGCGGAGGAATCTACTTTGATAATCAGGAATTGCAGCAGTTCAGCCAAAACACCGATACTGACGAGATTGACCGGCATTACAAAGGCCTGACTTTCACAATGGCAGACCAGTCGCAAAAACGAATCTGCCCTTGTAAAACCCCCATGGCAAAACACACTGTTTCCGGCGGGATTCAGGTGGACACGTGTTACAACTGCGGCGGGGTTTTTCTGGATTACGGCGAAATCGACATGATTTTAAACCACGTTAGCCGTAACATGCCAAAATCCAAGCCAAAGCCCGCTCCTGCCGAAAACGTCGACATGGATACGCTTAGAAAATTCTACCGCGAAGCGCAGGACGAAGAAAGACTCAAGGAATACGTTTATTCAAAGGCGTTCGGATTTGACCGCCAGCCTTCGATGTTTTCGGTTTTGGGAATCCTTTCACGTCTTTTGTAGCATGCGTTTTAATTGCCCGATTTTTTCTTTGCTGTCGCTCTCAAAGTAAATCCTCAAAAGCGGCTCTGTCCCGCTCGGGCGGATTAGAATCCAGGTGTTTCCGTCGTCAAGGTAAAGCTTTTCGCCGTCTTTTGTGTCGCGCCTGATAATGTTCAGCCCGCTAAAATCAACTTTTTGGCTTGCCGGCAAGTCAATCCGGTCGTTATAAAACCGCACGCCCGCAAAGTCGTACAAATCTTTTTGCAGCTGAACAAGCGTTTTATTTTCGTAACCCATTGCCTCAAGAACCAGCAGATTGGCAAGGATTCCGTCTTTTTCCGGGATGTGGCCCTGAATGCTCAAGCCGCCGCTTTCTTCGCCGCCGATTAGCGCATTGTGCTTGCGCATGGCTTCGCCAACGTGCTTGAATCCGACCGCGGTTTCAATGACTTCCACCCCTGATTTTTCCGCAACCCTGTCCAGAAGCAGGCTTGCGCCGACTGTTTTTACAAGCGGTCCGGACAGACCCTTATTCTTAATCAGGTGACGCAGAAGAATCGCGATAATCTCGTTTGGCGAAACATATTCGCCGTTTTCGTTAATCACCCCGAATCTGTCAGCGTCGCCGTCGTTTGCAAGTCCGACTGCGCCTGCGGCCTTAACCCGCTCAATTAATTCTTTCAGATACTTTGGTTTTGGCTCGGGCATGCCCCCGCCAAAATTCGGGTCATAATGCATGTGAAGGCTTTCAAACGGGATTCCGTTGCGCCGCAAGAGTTCGTCAAAGTAGCCGATGCTTGCAGAATACAAGCCGTCGAAAATTATATTAGCGTGGATTTTTTTGAAATCTATTAGTTTTTCAATGTGTTCAAAGTATGGTTGACTGAAATCCGCTAAGACCGCCCCCTCACCCCGGCCCTCTCCCGTAGGGAGAGGGAGATTTTTTTCGATTTGCGCGGTAATGTCGTCCGTGGCAGGGCCGGCATAGTCGGGTATAAACTTTATCCCCAGGTACTCCGGCGGGTTGTGCGAGGCCGTGAACATAATCGCGCAGGCATTCAGGATTTTGGCATTATAAGCCAAAACCGGCGTGGGAACCACTTTACAGCTTAGTACGCCGCC
>JAIRZW010000084.1 GCA_031267015.1 Heliobacteriaceae bacterium
CGATTTCGACGTCTCGCAATCTTATTCAACGGCTGTTCTTTCTGACGGCACGATGATTGCAATTTGTGATATAGAAACTGATGGTAAATTATTTGAGAGCACTATTACTGATGTATACAGTCAAATTATTGTTGATGTAAACGGAGCTAAAGCACCAAATCAATTTGGTACGGATGTATTTCTGTTTGAATTATTAAACAACAGAATTGTACCGCGGGGACTGCCTGAATTTAGCATCGGCATTTTGTCTTTTGAAGATTTTTGCTACCAACACGGCCATGCTTGTGCAGGGTGGGTAATAATTAACGGAAACACCGATTACCTCAAGTGCAGCGGCCTGTCATGGGACGTCAAAACAAGCTGTAATTAAGTACCCGGCTTTTTGCCTTTGTGCATGTTAGTACTTTTGCGGCAATGAGGACATCTTTTTGGAAGCAGCGTTCCTTTCTGCTGGTGGGCGCTTTGTTCCGCTGCCGTAACTGTAAACGGTTTTGAACATTTTATACATATTAAATTTTTAAAATCGCTTTCGTGCATTTGGTTTCCTCCTTCTTGTTTATTTTTATTTGAATTAACATCAATTACAATCCCCAAAAAGGTAGTCATACGCACCGCTACGCACGTAGTGCAAAAAAAAGCTATACATTGAGGTGCATAGCTGTTGATTAGGGATATGTGTATCTTAGTCTCTAAGGAGTATGGTTTTATATTAGCAAACCGCCCTGAAAATGAAATCATCCGTTTATATGTTTTTTTGTAAAATAAATTTAAACTTTCATGTAACCGCACACGGAACGCGCTATGCGCAATGACATGACTGTATAATTTTTTCGTGCTAAAATAAATTACATGTTCGACAATTTAAGCGATAAGTTACAGAAGATAATAAGCGGCACAAAGGAGCTTACGCAGGACAATATGACCGAAGCCCTGCGCGAGGTTCGGCGCGCTCTGCTTGAGGCCGACGTGAATTTGCGTGTGGTGAAGGCGTTTATTTCCGCGGTTAAGGACAAGGCCGAAGGCGAAAACATTGTTCAGGGCGTGAACGCGTCCGAACAGCTTGTTAAAATCGTTCATGACGAACTTGTGGAAATTCTTGGCAAAACCAACGTTCCGCTTGATTTTTCAGGAAGCCCGAATATTATCATGATGCTGGGCTTGCAGGGTTCGGGGAAAACCACGTCGAGTGCGAAGCTTGCGGTTAAATTGAAAAAAGAAGGCCGTAATCCGCTTCTGGCTGCGTGTGACGTGTACCGTCCGGCTGCGGTTTCGCAGCTGCAAACACTCGGAAAGCAAACAGGAATCGAAGTTTTTGCCATGCCGGATTCCAAAGACGTTCAGGCGATTGTGCGCGGGGCGATTGAACACGCAAAGGCCAATGATTTCAACACCATAATCCTTGATACGGCGGGCCGTTTGCAAATCGACACGAACATGATGGCTGAATTGCTTTTGATTGACCGGATTTTTCACCCGACGGAAAAACTTCTTGTAATCGACGCCATGACAGGGCAGGAAGCCGTGAATGTCGCGGAAAACTTTGACGCCCAGCTTGGTCTAACCGGGCTTGTGCTTACAAAGCTTGACGGCGATTCGCGCGGCGGCGCTGCGCTCAGCGTTGTTTACTGTACCGGAAAGCCAATCAAACTTACCGGCACCGGCGAAAAAATTGACGCGCTGGAAGACTTTCACCCGGAACGTATTGCCTCAAGGATTCTGGGCATGGGCGACATTGTTTCGCTTGTGGAGCGCGCGCAGGAAGTTTTTGACGAAAAACAGGCGCGTGAGCTTGAGGAAAAAATGAAAAAAGCCGAGTTTTCGTTTGATGACTTTTTAAAAATGCAAAAGCAAATGAAGGCATTCGGCTCAATCGACAGTCTGCTCGGCATGATTCCAGGCATGAAAATCGGAAAAGACGATCGCCAAAAGATTTCACACATGGGTGAACAGCAGTTTAAGAAAATGGAGGTTTTCATCCAAAGCATGACTCCGGCCGAGCGCGCAAACCCGCAATTAATCAACTCAAGCCGCAAAAAACGGATTTCCAAAGGCAGCGGGATTCCGATTCAAGAGGTTAATCAGTTTATTCAGCAGTTTGACCAAATGCGTATGATGATGAAAGGTATGAGTAACATGAAGGGAATGCTGGGCAAAATGGGCGGCGGTGACCCGATGAAAGCCCTCGGCGGTAAAATGGGCAAACATAACATGAACAAGGCCATGTCTATGATGAGGAAGTTTAAATGAACAGAATAAAACATTCTGCTGCCGCAAAAATCTTTTTGGTACTGCTGGGATTATACACATTATTTTTTGTTGCAGGCGGAATTTTAACCCCGATTTTCGCACACTTTCGGAACTTTGAAGCAGCGGGAGCCTTGTATGAAATCCTTGGCAGAAGCTGCCAGCAGGACGCCTTACGCTCTTTCTGGATTACGGGCTACCAAATGGCGGTTTGCGCAAGGTGTTTTGGCGCGTATATAGGGTTCTTAACCTCAATAATCCTTGCATTATCCGGCCGTCAATTCGGCAAAACCATGTTCATAATCTTTGCAGTTCTCGCGCTCGGAGAAAAAGCCGCTGAATTCGCGGGGTTTGAAGGAAATAATTACATTCGCTTAATATCAGGTTGCTTTTTGGGATGTTTTCTGTTTATAATACCATTGTTGGCAATTAAGATTTTTAAAGGAGTAAAAGATGTTTAAAAAATTATTATGTGTTCTGCTGGTTGGCTATTTGTTATTAATCCAGACAGGGATTTCACGTTCTGTTGCAACGGTTGAAACCCAGGGGAATTTAAAAGAATTTTTACAGGAATTTGATGAAGTAACCGTCAAATACGAATATCCGTCCTTGAAAATTGCCGCTGCAAACCCGTACGGCACGGTTCTGCCTGCCGGAACTCCGGTAGTGTTACGCGTAATGGACACTATAAGCTCTGAAAGTTTGGTTACCGGTTCTAACGTGAGCTTTCAGATTATGCAGGACGTAATTGTCAATGATAAAGTGCTTATCAAGTCAGGCGCAATAGCAAATGCACAGGTTAGTTTTGCTAAAAGGAAAAATTTTGCCGGCAATGCAGGTGAAATAACAATTTCAGATTTTTCTACCCGTGCGGTTGACGGCTCTTTTGTGCCTTTAACAGCTACAATAAATGCGCAGGGAAATGATAAATTGGTGCTTTCATGGGGTTTAGGTCTTTTTATCTGTCCTTTATTCCTGTTAATGAAAGGTGATGATGGAATGATTCCGGCAGGAACCACAAAAAGCGTTTATACTATGGCAGATGTGAGTGTCAAAGCGGAGAGCCTTTAGTTAGCGTCTTTTAGTACCACAATAGTCTGTTCGATTTCGGCTTTTAAGTATTCCAGCTGTTCGTCAATGTTTTGCACGTTGTAGATGTAACCCGCGCCGCCGTAAGCCAGATAAGGGTTATATTTTTCAGCTTCGACGCGCAGTGTTGTTACGGCCTGCGTATGAAGGCTCAATTCCATTAATTTCCTGAACGAAATATAGCTTTCTTCGGGCTTGTTAGTGTATTTGTCGCGTAAATAGTCGCAATTCCGGTTGAAAAAGTACGTTTTTGCAACGAATTTCTGGATATTTTCTTTTGTTTCGATTGAATCCAGCATCTTCTCCAGAAGCGGAATCATGTCGTTAATATCATTAAGATATGGTGAAGTTTTGTCGGTTTTGAGAATAATATTCACAAACGCCGGATTATCGCGCGGTGCAGGCTTAATGTCGTTTTCGGAATGAAATGTTTCTGTGGGTTCAAACATCGGCTTTGCCTGAGCAGGGTCATTTGTGCCAAAACTTTTGGAAACATCCGGCAGCGTACCCATGTAACCCTTGCCCTCTGTGTCCGGCTTGTCTTTTTTGCCCCAGGCAAGACACGTACACGGAGTCAATGCAAGTATTAAAATTAGCGCAAAAAATTTCCTCATATTAACATTATAAGGTTCATCAAAAAAAAGTCATCATTTAATTAAGTGATACTCCGACCACCCGGCATATACATTCTGAAAACGCGAAAATAGAAAATCAACTATATTCTGCCGTAAAT
>JAIRZW010000195.1 GCA_031267015.1 Heliobacteriaceae bacterium
GGAGAAGTTTGTGGACGATATGCTGGAAACGTTCCGTGATGCACAGAAAAATCGTCTTGATAAAGACAGATATTATAATCCGCTGAAATCAGAATTTAATTCGTTTGAATTTGATGTTGTCAGTAAAGCCGGTATGGAAACATTTATGTCTGAACGCTATAAGAATTTGAATAAGAAAATTGAAGACTTTGGCGAAATGCATTTTAACAAAAAATATAATAAAGATGAATACCGCCGCAGCAGTTCGGGGCGCTCAGAATACAAACGTGAAGATTATCAGCGCAGTTATGACAGCTTCTTCACAACAAAACAGACAGAAGCTAAGAACAAGATTCTTGAAGTTCTTAATAAAGACAAAAATGAAAAGGAACTGCTTGATTTGGCAAATGAACTTAACAGTAAAAAACTTGATGAAGCTTTAATCAACAAGATTAGGAAGAAAATTGCATTCAAATATCATACTGACAAAGCGCCTCAAGATAAGTACAACGAGTACTTACAGATAATGCAGGAAGCCAATAATGCTCTGGATATTCTTAAGAAGACATTATAGCGGCCGCCGGAACTTTGGACTGTTTGCCGACGCAGTGGTATTCAAACCCGCGCTGTGACATACGTTCCGAATCATATTGGTTTCTGCCGTCGAACACAACAGGGGTTTTCATTAATTCCTTAACCTTGTCAAAGTCAGGGCGTCTAAATTCGTTCCACTCTGTTAACAAAAGCAGGCAGTCCGCATCTTCAAGCGCTTCGTAAGAGCTTTTGCAGTAAGTGATTCTGCTTCCCCAAAGCTCCATTGCCATGTCAAACGCTTTCGGGTCATACGCCTGAATTTTTGCGCCGCGCTCAAGAAGCGCATTAACTATTGTGATTGCAGGCGCCATGCGCATGTCGTTGGTTTTAGGCTTAAATGCAAGCCCCCATACCGCAAAGGTTTTGCCTGAAAGATTTTCGCCGAATCTCTTAATTAGTTTGTTTATGAAAATCGCACGCTGTTCTTGGTTAACTTGGTCTGCTGATTGAAGAAGTTTGTGGCCGCAGTTGGTGTCTTTTGCGGTTTTTAAAAGCGCTTTAACGTCTTTAGGAAAGCAGCTTCCGCCGTAGCCTAGGCCGGGGAACAGGAATTGCGAACCGATACGCTTGTCAGAACACATGCCAATCCGTACCATTTCTGCGTCTGCTCCGACTGCTTCGCAGATGTTTGCGATTTCGTTTGCGTAGGAAATTTTTATTGCAAGGAATGAATTTGCCGCGTATTTAGTCATTTCCGCTGATTTTACATCCATGATTATAACAGGGTTGCCGGTTCTAAGGAACGGCGAATACAATTCCTGCATAATCTCGGTTGCACGCTGGGAGTTTGAGCCGATTACAACACGGTCAGGACGCAAAAAGTCCTCTACTGCCGCGCCCTGCTTTAAGAATTCAGGGTTTGAAACAACGTCAAAGTCATGGTCTGTGTAATTTGAGATTATTGCGGTAACTTTTTGGGCAGTGCCCACAGGAACGGTTGATTTGTCAACGATTACCTTGTAGCTATTGAGCGCTTGGCCTATGCTTGCCGCAACCTGCTCTACATACTGCAAGTCTGCTGCGCCGTCGTCGCTTTGCGGGGTTCCGACCGCGATGAAGCATACGAGCGACTTTTGCACGGAATCCGCAAGGTCTGAAGAAAACGTCAAACGGCCTTCCCCTACATTGGCTTTTATAAGCTCCTCAAGACCGGGCTCGTATATCGGGACGATTCCCTGCTCAAGTTTTTTTAGTTTGTCTAAATTATTATCGACGCAAATTACGTCGTTGCCCATTTCCGCAAGGCATGTTCCTGCTACAAGTCCTACGTATCCTGTTCCTATTACACAAATTTTCATTACTTCTCCTTTATAATTAAAGTATAGCACAAACAATGAGGGTTAAAGAGATGATTATTTCGTTAACTTTTGTAACGACTCGGGTAAAATTAGCACTTTTTGAAGGCCGCTTGTTTTTACATTGGTATACAGGGGAATTTAAAAACAACGGATTTAGGCCGCGGCTGCGGCTTGCTTAATCCGGAAAAGGAGGAAAATTATGGGACTCGACGCATTAAACAAACTTTATGAAAAGTACAGTGCAAGTGAAAAAAAATTTGAAGGTATGAGCAGGGTGCAAATTCCGAAAAAGTCGGGCGGCACTATTAATTTTTTCAAATATAAAAATGGAACATTTTCGTTACAACGCAGTGGAGAAAAAGGTTTTTTTTATGATAAAAATGGCCGCTTAACAGGTGTATGGACAGATTATGACCCGAAAACAAATACATATATGAAAGACATCTTGCCTGATATTCGCAAACGACAGATAGAGCACTTAGCACAGCCTGAAGTGCAGCAGCGTATATAGGAGAAGAATATAAAAATAAAACCGAAAATTAAGGCAAAGGTTGATAAACTTCTGGCTGGCAAAAATGTAGCAGGCAGATGGGGTTTAGCAATAGCCGGATTATTGGCAGTCGGATACGGAATCTATGCATTAAACAAAAGTAAAGATGATTCAACTACACCGGTAGAAGCAGTCAAACTAACAACACCGATAATTACACCTGAAGCAGAAGAAAAAGCAGCGGCAGAAAGGACGGAAGCAGAAAGGATAGCAGAAGCAGAAGAAAAAGCAGCGGCGGAAAAGACAGAAGCAGAAAGGATAGCAGAAGCAGAAAGAGAAGCAGCAGCAGAAAAGGCAGAAGAAGAAAAGGCGGCGGCTCAATACACGACCAGAATTGTCCAAAACGGTGAAACTCTTACATCACTTGCTGAAAAATACAACGTAAGCGTAGAAAAAATTAAAGAATTAAACCAAGACAAA
>JAIRZW010000015.1 GCA_031267015.1 Heliobacteriaceae bacterium
TAAGCGGAGTTTATTTAAGGACTAAACTTGACATTTTTTAAAAATTTTTATACAATCACATGTGGTTACATTTTGTAATGAAAGGAATTGTATATGAGAAAAGCATTCACGTTGGCTGAGGTGTTAATTACATTAGGGATTATCGGAGTTGTTGCAGCGCTCACTATGCCGGTGCTGATTGCTAAATACCAAAAAGACCAAACCATAGCCCGGCTTAAAAAAGCCTACTCAGAAATATCACAGGCGCTAAAAATGGCAGAAGCGGAATATGGTACAATGGACAGCTGGGATTTTCTTGATTTTCCGGATGCTGTGCAAAGAGCTGAATATTTTGGCGATAATTATCTGCTTAAATATATAAAAACTGCTGAAAAATGCTATCCTGCGGCGAGCCAATGCTGGAAACAGCCGTTAAATATAAAAAAAGAAAGTATAGGAACCTATTTGACAACTGATAACCCTCTTGCAAGCCGAATGGCATTTTTAACAGCATCAGGCTATTCAGGATATTTTTGGGCACATGCCACTGGTGCAGGCGGATGGATTTATATTGACATTGACGGCCCCAAAAAAGGCCCTGCAATACTCGGCAAAGACGTTTTTGCTTTTCAATTCTGCAACGGTCAAGGTTGTAAGGCAGGTTTCCATGCCAAAGGATTGGAAGCATTTGACATGCCGACAAGAGAAGAACTTTTTGCCGGTGTTGGCGACGCGGCCTATGGCTGCGGGAAAGCAGCAACTAAGTACGCCGGCATGGAATGTGCAGCAGTCATTATTATGGACGGCTGGCAAATAAAAAACGATTACCCGTGGTAACACGGCTCTTGTTTTTTATTCATGTTCCTGATATCTTGAAAGATAATGTAAAAAGGAATAAACATGACTAAAAGGGTATTATTATGCATAATGGACGGCTGGGGCATCGCAAAGGCGCACCCCGAATACGACGCAACAAAGCTTGCGAACCCGGCTAATATAAATAAGCTTGAGCAGGAGGAAAAATTTACGCAAATCCGCGCGGATGGTGAATATGTCGGGCTTCCGGCAGGTCAAATGGGCAACAGCGAAGTCGGACACCTTAATCTGGGCGCAGGACGGATTGTTTATCAGGATTTGTCACGGATTAACAACGCAATCAAGGACGGAAGCTTCTTTAAAAACGAGGCGTTTTTGAACGCGATTGACCATGCTAAAAAAAATAATTCTGCACTGCACATTTACGGGCTTGTTTCAACAGGCGGCGTGCATTCCAGTTTAGAGCACCTGCAAGCGCTGATTAAGCTTGCGGCAGACAGCGGCCTGAAAAAAGTCTATGTTCATGCGTTTTTGGACGGGCGCGACACTCCGCCGCAAAGTGCGTGTGAATATTTGGCGCCGATTGAAGAAGAACTTAAAAAGTACGGCTTGCCGCAGATTGCTACTGTTGTCGGAAGATATTACGCTATGGACAGGGATAACCGCTGGGACAGAGTGGAAAAAGCTTACAATGTGCTGATTTCAGGTGAAGGATTAAAGGCGGATTCAGCGTGCGAAGCGGTTCAGGCCTCTTACGCAAAAGGTGAGGGGGATGAATTCGTGCTTCCGACAGCAATCCTTGGCGAAGAATCACGGATTCACGACAACGACGCAATAATTTTCTTCAACTACCGTCCTGACCGCGCGCGCGAAATATCCAAAGCCGTTGGCTTTGAGCATTTTGACGGGTTTGAGCGTAAGGCTGTGCGCAAAAATCTTTATTATGTAACAATGACAAATTACGACGAAACTTTTGGTTTTCCTGTTGCATTCGGCAAGGAAAAAATGGTTAACATCCTCGGCGATGTTTTGGAAGCCAACCACATAAAGCAATTCCGAACCGCCGAAACCGAAAAGTACGCACACGTAACCTTCTTTTTCAACGGCGGGATAGAAGAACCGCAGCCGAACGAAACGCGGGTGTTAGTACCGTCGCCGAAAGTTGCAACTTATGACCTTCAGCCGGAAATGAGCGCCCGAGAGGTTTGCGGGAAAGTTCTCGGGGCAATTGATAATCCTGAATACGGCTTTATCCTTGTGAACTTTGCAAACCCTGATATGGTCGGACATACAGGGATAGTCGAGGCAGCAATGAAAGCCGACAAAGTCGTTGACGAATGTGTCGGAAAGATTGCGGACGCGTGCAAAGCGCACGGAATTACAATGCTTTTGACCGCTGACCACGGAAATTCCGAGGTTATGGTCGACTACAAAACCGGAAAACCCTTCACCGCGCACACAACCAACGAGGTTCCGTTCGTCTTGATTAACGGGCCGAAAGACGTTGAATTGCGCAACGACGGCGCGCTGTGCAACATTGCGCCAACCGTGCTGGAGCTGCTGGGAATTGAAATTCCAAAAGAAATGGAATGCGGCTCGATGATTAAATGACGTATAGAAAGAATGACAGATGGGAAACAAAGAAGAATTAGATATAGATTTTTCATTTAAAAAGAATAATGTAGATGAACTGTTCTTTAACCTTAGCGAAAACCCGGAAGGCTTTAAGAACAAGGACTTCCGTTATACTCTGAGTTTGATTTACCAGATTATTGAGGACGAATTTGAAGGCGTTTTTGAAAGCCCGTACACACCTGCTC
>JAIRZW010000031.1 GCA_031267015.1 Heliobacteriaceae bacterium
TTCAAACAAGAAACGGCAAAAGAACCGCAAAAGCAGCGGTAAGAATCGCTGTTGAAATGGCTAACGAAGGCATCATTACAAAAGAACGCGCAATCCAGCTGGTTGACCCTTATCAATTATATCAGTTGTTGCTGCCGACTTTCGACGAGTCTGCGAAAAAATCAGCAAGTATTCTTGCAACCGGCTTAGCAGCATCTCCGGGTGCGGCGGTTGGTAAAATCGTGTTCTGCCCTGACGAGGCGGCTGAACGCGGAAGCACAGGCGAAAAAGTGGTTCTTGTCAGAATTGAAACATGCCCGGACGACATCCACGGCATGATTGCTGCACAGGGCGTATTGACTCTGCGGGGCGGAATGACTTCCCACGCAGCGGTTGTTGCAAAAGGCATGGGTAAACCTTGCGTTGCAGGCGCGGAAGACCTTAAAATCGACCTTAATAACGAAACATTAACAACAAGCTCAGGCAAAGTTTTCCGTAAAAACGACATTATTTCGCTTGACGGCGGAACCGGTGAAGTTATGGACGGCACTGTTGCAATGGTTGAACCTGAAATGGACAGCAACTTCACAACGTTGTTTAACTGGGTTGACGAGATTAAGCGTTTAGTGGTTCGTGCGAACGCTGACACTCCGGCTGACGTTGCAAAAGCGCTTGAATTAGGCGCAAAAGGCGTTGGCTTATGCCGTACGGAGCACATGTTCATGGACCCTGACAGACTGCCATGGGTACAAAAAATGATTATCGCAAACACTGCCCAAGCAAGAAAAGAAGCGTTAGACCACCTTCTTCCGATGCAGTACAACGATTTCTACGCTATGTTCAAGGCAATGGGCGAACTTCCGATGACAGTGCGTCTTTTAGACCCGCCGCTGCACGAATTCTTACCTAACAAAGAGGAATTAATCGCGACAGTAGCAACGAAAAAAGCGTTAGGCCAGGACTACAAAGCAGATGAAGAAATGCTTCACGTAGTTGAAAGCAATTCCGAATCAAACCCTATGATGGGCTTGAGAGGCTGCCGTTTGGGCCTGACTTATCCTGAAATCAACGAAATGCAGGTCAGAGCAATCTTCACTGCCTGCTGTGACTTGAAAAAAGAGGGCTTAGACGTTAAACCTGAAATCATGATTACGCTTATCGGCCACGTTAACGAGCTAAAAGTCGTTAAAAGCGACCTTGAGCGCGTAGCAAAAGAAATCATGTCTGAAAAAGGCGTGAACATTGACTATATGTTCGGTACAATGATTGAGATTCCTCGTGCGGCGCTTACAGCAGACCAAATCGCTGAATATGCAGAGTTTTTCTCATTCGGTACAAACGACTTGACTCAGATGACATTCGGCTACTCAAGAGATGACGCAGAAGCGAAATTCCTCAGCAGATACGTTGAGCAAAAAATCCTTCCGCGCAACCCGTTTGAAACCCTGGATACAGAAGGTGTGGGACAATTAATGGAAATCTGCTTAAACAAAGCGCTTCCTGTCCGTCCGAACCTGAAACGCGGAATCTGCGGGGAGCACGGCGGTGACCCTGATTCAGTGAAATTCTGTCACAAAATCGGGTTACAGTATGTATCGTGCTCACCGTTCCGGGTACCGCAAGCGCGTCTTGCAGCGGCCCAGGCGGTTGTGGAAGAAAACTCTCTGGCCCACAGCCAGTTATAAATAACAATTTAAAAGAGGTGCGATATTTTTGCACCTCTTTTATTATTTAAACCGGGACTTGCAATCAATCCGGAGGCCTCGTAGCGAACTTACTCTCCGGCAATATACAGAGTAGCTTTTTTGTCATCTTCGTGAATCTTTATCTGTCCGTTTGCCATAATAATTATGCGGAAACGGTCAAAATCAGAATTACAGTCTGATTGGAAACAGTTTGAACCTTTATTAAACCCGTCTACATCTATTGTTATAAACGGCTCCCCGGCCTGTTTTACAGAAGGCATACACTTTGTCCAGCCGCCTGCAGTGCCGGCAGTACATTCAGTGTCGATGTCAGTATCGATGTCGGTGTCGATCTCGATGTCAAGTTTTATTTGTGGCGTAGGTGGAGTGCAGCTTGTCCATGACAGAGGAGCTACACAGCAGCCGGGAAATCCTTCCATAGACATTATTTTACACTGTACGCAATCATCAGTAATAGGAATAGGAGTTTCATCATTACCCATAGGACAACACGAATCAACCATTCTGGGACAAGCAACCTGACTGGTCGCATATACCTTCTGACACGTTATATCTTCCAGATTTACGGCCGAAAGAACCATATTTTTTAATCCGGCTATCTTTTCCAAAATCCATCTTAATGCAATAGCCTCAGACTTCCCCTTAATACTGGAAAAATCCCATCCTATGCCGTCATTTGTGGTGAATACATTGTAGTCGTCATCATGGCTTTTTATATTCAGCTTTGACGCAAAAAGTTTTTGGAATTTTGTTGCGCCGCTGTATGTTTCCCCGCCGTAATTTACCTCATTATCCCAATCAAAACCCCAGGCACAATTTTTCTGGATACATTTAGGGCGTTCCGGATAGAATTTGTCATCGTTTATAAGGCTCAAAACTACATCTTGAGTTAGGTAGTATGCTTTTTTTATCATTACTTTGTTTTTGTCAGGACGTGTTTTAAATATTGCAGGCGAAACCACTGCGACTAGTATACCCAATACTACCAAAGCTATGATTAATTCTGTCAACGTAAATGCTTTTTTCATATTTTCCATATTATAGGGAAAATTTTGGCATCTGTCAACTGTGTAAAT
>JAIRZW010000069.1 GCA_031267015.1 Heliobacteriaceae bacterium
CGCAAATCCCCATGGCAATTAAACTTCCGATTCCGCGCGGCATAAGCGTTAACCCGCTCAAATACGCGGTATAGCCCATAAGCCCCTGCAAAAACTGCGGCAGAATAACAATAGACGCATAAAGAACCGCCTGAATGATTACCTGAATAAGCGTTCCGGCCGCAAAGTTTCTGTCTTTAAACACGCTTAAATCAACAAGCGTATCTTTTTTACCGATTTGCGAACGGAAGAAAAGCGCCGCCGCAATCACTGACACAAGTAATGTCCAGCAAATCCACGGCGCCTGAAACCAGTCAACATTGTTGCCTTTGTCCATAACGACCTGAAAAGTTATCAACCACAACGCAAGGTATAAAAATCCTTTAACGTCAAGTTTAAGATTTTTTTGTTTTTGTGCATAAGGCGGGTCAAAAATCAACTGTTTAGTAAGGAATATGGCAATACAGCCCGGCAAAACGTTTATGTAAAAAATCCACTGCCAATTCCAGTTATCCGTAATCCAGCCGCCCAAAACCGGCCCTATAATCGGCGCAAGAATAATGGCCATGCCAAAAACCGCCATAGCCTTCGGGCGCTCATCGCCTTCAAAGTTTTCCATCATAACAGCCTGCGTAATCGGCAGGATTCCGCCGCCGCCGGCGCCCTGCAAAATCCGCGCAATCAGCATAAATTCCATACTGGTTGCCATACCGCAAAGCATTGAAGATACCGTAAAAATCAAAATACTCAGCATAAAAAAGTTTTTTCTGCCGAAGAATTTTGAAAACCAGTCCACCATGGGCACCATAATACTTGAAGAAATCAGGTAGCTTGTCAAAATCCACATGGATTCGTCGCGCGTAACCGAGAACGTGCCTGCCATGTGCGGCAGCGCAACGTTCGCGATTGTACTGTCAAGCACGTAAATAAACACGGCAATCATGGGGGGAATTACCGGAATCCAGGGGTTTTTAGGTTTTTGCTCAATCACTTGACTCTCACTTTCGGTACCACTGACATGCCCGGCACTATTGTATATTTATCGGGGTCAATTTTTTCGTCAAACACGATTTTCACCGGTATTCTCTGGACAATTTTAACAAAAGACCCCACGGCATTTTCAGGCGGGAACAGGCTTGACTTTGCGCCGGAACTTCTTTGAATACTGTCGACTTTGCCTTTGAATGCTTTGTTCGGGTAGGTGTCGACTTTAATCTCGACTTCTTGTCCCGGGCGCATTTTGCGTATTTGGTTTTCTTTAAAGTTGGCTACAACCCAGACTTCATCAGGCACAATGGTGAATAGCGGCGTACCGGCCTGAACAAACATACCTTTTTCAACGCGCTTGTTGGTAACGGTTCCGCTAATCGGCGCCTGAACAGTTGTACGCGAATAATCAAGCACAGCCTGATTTTTCAGGGCGCCAAGTTCTTTAACTTCAGCGTCCGCAGCTTTGTTGCCTTCTTTTGACATAATGGCTTCGTCTGCGGAGGTTAATTTCGCCGCCGCCGCTTCATAGCGGGTTTGTGCGCTGTCGAGCGTCTGTTTCGAAACCGCGCCTTCTGCATAAAGCTTTGTATATCGGTCTAAATCTTTTTTTGCAAGGTTAATATCGGACTGCATAGCCGCGTAATTTGCCTTTGCGGATTTCTGATTGGCAATCATCCGGTCGTAGCGCGCTGTTGCAGAGTTCATTTTGATTTTATAATCCTCAGGGTCAATCTCGACCACAAAATCGTTTTCTTTAACCTTTTGGTTATCATTAACCATAACTTTAACAACCTGACCTGAAACCCTCGGCGCGACCTGCACGGTCGTATTTTCAATGTACGCGTCATCGGTTGACTGGTATTTCATGCTGTCAAATATAAACCAGCCTGCGCCAATGGCTGCCGCAACTGCCAGTCCTATTAAAATGTATCTTTTAAACGGTTTTTTCTCCTCTGTCATAATTCACCTCTATATCTGTATTTTTACTACTTTACTCATAACGTCGCGCAATTTTTTTAAACTCGCGTGAATATTGTCAATTTCTTCTTGTGGAATATTATATGGAAAAGCGCCAAATACTTCCAGAAGTTTTTTGTTCGTGTTTTCAATCATTTGTGTGCCTGCCTTAGTAATCTCCATTGTACGCACAAGCCTGTTATTTTTTGTATCGGTTTTACGTGTTATATAGCCTTTTGCTTCCAGCACATCCAGCACTCTTCCGGTACCGGCACGGTCTTTCAGGATAATTTTTGCCAAATCACGCTGACATATTCCGGGGTTTTGCATAAGCATGTTAAGCGCACCAAACTCCACACCTTTTAACTCGGGACAGATTTTTTTAAAAGTCTGTGCCCACATTAATTTAGTATACCGCGCGGTTTCCTGCAAATCGTAATATACTGACTCTGTAAAACAGTTTTTAATATGTTCTGTCATTTTACCTTTTTTGTTGTTTAAATAACATGTTGCATTTACAACAATATTATGCTATCATACTATTGTAAAAAATGCAAGAGGTGAGAGAAAATGAAAAAAATAACAGCAATTGCCCTATTAATAGCCCTAAACATAACCCCGGTTTTCGCAGCGGAGAGCATGCCAAAACAATTTAAAAGCATGGCAGCCAAAAGTAAATTAAGCGACGATTACAAATACGCTTATGTAAATATGAACTGGTGGGATAATTTTAACGACGACATTTTGAACAACTATATTGAGAAGGCGGTTTTAAATAACTACGACCTGAAAATGGCCGCAATAAGTGTTGATGAGTACTACCAGAACGTAAGACTCCAGTTTTCACACGAACTTCCGAATGCGAATATCGGGCTGACATCGGCTTATACAAAGCTTCCGGCAATGCTCGGCGGAGAAAAAGAATGGCAATTCATTGCGCCTGCAATGGCGTCTTATGAAGTTGACCTTTTCCTTAAAAACCGCGACAAAACCAAATCCGTTAAAAAGCTTTATGAGGCTTCAAAATTCGACGAACGCGCAGCGTACATTTCGGTAGCTTCCGCGGTCGGCACAACGTATTTAAACATTGTGAAACTTGACAAAATAATCAATATTCAGGAAGAAATCGTCGCGTCGCGCAAAACAATCTATGATTTAATGCTTATGCGCAATATTGAGGGAATCACCTCAACCGCGGACACTGTACGCGCGAACAAGGCCTATATGGCCGGCACGTCAGACCTTTTGGAGCTGAAAAAACAGCGCGAAAAACTATTGAACCAGCTTGCGGTTCTAATCGGCGAAAGCCCTGAAAACTCCTCAGAGCTTGTGCGTGCAGACCTTGATAAAATTTCTTACAACACGAAAATGCCTGAGCAGATTCCGTCAGAGGTAATCGTCCAGCGTCCGGATTACCTTAGAGCCGAAAAAATGGTTGAAAAAGCCGGAATCGACGTGCGTGTAGCCAGAAAAGACTTTTTGCCGACAATAAACCTAAACGGGATTGCACTGTTTAACTCAGGCAATTTCGGAAGCCTTTTGACAACTTCCAATGCGCTTGCCGCGCTTGCGGGCGGGCTGACACTGCCGCTTTTCACGGGCGGCGCGCGAATCGCAAACCTTAAACTAAAAAAAGACCAATACGAGCGGATTTTGCAGGACTATTATAAAACCAACATCACGGCGATTCAGGAAGTCAACGACGCGATGAGCGCAATCCGTCTGGACGAAGAAAAAATGAGCCTTACGGTAAAGCAGGCAAATCTGGAAGCAAGGGATTACAAATTCAACGAATCGCGCTACAATCAGGGCGTGATTTCCAAACTCGACTTAATCCAGCAAAAAGAAAACCTTCTTGTAATGAACAAGCTTTTGGCAAACCAAAAAACCGAATGCCTAGTGGACTACATCGGCCTGTACAAAGCCACCGGCACAAAGCTTTAAATTTTCATTAAATATTCCTTAATGCTGTTTCTGGCTTTTTCGCTTTTATCGCAAATAACTGACATGCTGTTTGCTATGTCTTTCATGCTTACGCCGGAATAGTCGTCCAAAAGCGCGCTAAGAATTACATTTGACAAACTTTCGATTTCCTCAATCTGCATTGCTATGAGCTTAATCTCATCTTCCAAATCGTGTTTAATTTCATTTTCCATAAACTCTCCTTTTTTATTGGACGAATAAGTCACTACTTTAATTACATTTTGCGTCAAAATAGTTCACATGTCAAGGTTAAAAATGTTAGGTGAAAATATTAAAAAGTTTCGGGCTAAGAAAGGCTGGAGTCAGCAAGTTTTAGCTGACCATTCGGTTTTATCAAGAGAATATATTTTAAGAATAGAAAAAGGCCAGAAATATGTAAGTTTAAGAAAAATCTTTCTTATTGCAGATGCTCTCGGCGTAAAAGTATCAGAATTGTTCGATTTTGACTAACCTTTCTTTTCCGCCAACTACAAATTTATGTGCGGTTACGCAGCACATATTTGTTCTAATTCTGCGTCAAAATAGTTAATATGTCAAGATTAAATTTATTAGGTGAGAATATTAGGAAGTTTAGAAATCAAAAGGGTTGGAGTCAACAGGTCTTGGCTGACTACCTTGTATTGACAAGAGAGCATATTTCAAGAGTTGAAAATGGCCAAGAATATTTAAGCCTAAGAAAAGTTTTCCTTCTTGCAGATACTCTTGGCGTAAAAGTATCAGAATTGTTTAATTTTGACTAACCTTTTTTCTTATCCGCCAA
>JAIRZW010000070.1 GCA_031267015.1 Heliobacteriaceae bacterium
TGAGAACATTCCACACGGGCGGTGTATTCAGAGGCGCGGGCGCAATGAAAAACGTAGAAGCAAACATTGCCGGTGAAGTCGTTTCAAGCCTCAAAACCCGCGAATTACGCACACGTCACGGGGATGTTGTTCAGGTTGCAAACTACGAGGCTGATGTTGAAGTTAAAGGCGCTAAAAAGTCTGAAACTTACCATATTCCGGCTGGCTCAACAGTATTCTTTACAAACGGCATGAGGGTTGAAAAAGGCTTTAAACTGGCGTCTTACGAGCCGACAGGTCAGGGCGACGGAAGCCGTTTGACCGAAAAAGCGACCAAAGATATTACGTCTGATTTGAGCGGGGAAGTCTTGTATGAAGACTTTGTTGCGGACGAGAAAAAAGACCGTCAGGGCAACATTTCAAGAACAACCAACAAACAAGGTATTATCTGGGTTCTTGGCGGGGACGTTTACAACCTGCCGGGCGGTTCAAAGGTTCTTGTCAAAAATGACCAAAAAATCAAAAAAGGCGAAAAACTCGCTGAAACTCTGACAATTTCCGAACATGGCGGCGAAGTCCGCTTTGGCGAAGACCTTGTTATTGAGGAAGTTAAATTTGAAGGCAAAAATATTAAGAAAATCGTACAGGGTAAGGAATTAACCATTGTCATTGCGTCGCTAATCCCTGAGAATGCGGCTTTTGAACACACTAAAAAAGAACAAATCTGGACAGTCGGCAAAACCGGCGAAAGATATATTGTTAAAGCGCCTGTTGACACAACAGTTGAAAACGGTATGATTATCGCCGAACTTATCGACGATACCGATTCTGTAAGTTCTTCGGGTGAAATCCGCTATGTTGACGTGGAAGTTGACGACAACCAAATCATCACAAAACCGGGCAGCGTAGTGTTTATCCCGGAAGAAATTCACCAGATAAACAAAGACAGCAGCCTGAAAATGGTTGAAAACGGCACGTTCGTAACCGCGGGCACCGAGATTGTGAAAGACGTTTACTGCCACATCGACGGTATTGTTGAATTCAAAGAATATAACGACATTATTCATGAAGTGACTATTCGTCCGGGCGAAATCCACACACTTTCAAGCGTAAGCGAGTTAAAAGTCGATGAGGGCGAAGTTCTTAAAAAAGGAACCCTGATTGCAGAAGGCATTAAGGCAAAAGCAACTTCAATTATAACAATTATGGACTCGTCGCTTGACGATCTGGACATTGACGATTTGGACGAAGAATTGGACGCCAACTTAACGCTTGACGAAGACCACATTTCTAACCAGCCTATACAGATTCTTGTAAGACCTGTTCAGGTGCTGGACGTTAAGCAGAAAAACGTTTCAATTAAGTTCAATACTTCAGACAATCTGATTGACATTGTACCTGTAACCCAGCTTCAGTACAAAGACGGCGCACGTGTAAGAAACCTTGACGGTTCGACTATCACGAGAACAAGCCTTGTGCTTCAAATGCAGGGCTACCTGTCCCACCTCAAAGGTATGGTGGAACTTGGTGAGAAGGAATCTTTAAGAATCGTTGTTCTTGAGAACCTGATTGTCCGCCGTGAATCTGAAAGCAACGCTAAACTGCTGTCTTCATTGCAAACAGAGCTTTTGGTAAAAGACGGTGAAACAATCGCTCCGAAAACACCTGTTGCAAAAACCCAGGTTCTTGCAATAAATGACGGGGTTGCGTCAATCAAGGACGAAAAAGCAGATGCAAGAAGACTGCTGTTGACCAGCGAAGCTTATGAGTCTGTGCTGCCTATCAAAGGTAAAGCGGGCGTTATAAAAGGCGACTTTGTAAGACTAGATTCAATAATATCCGACTCAGGCGAAAAATCAAATATTTCAGGTAAAGTAATCGCCGTAAACAAAGGTGAAATCACAGTGCGCACAGGCCGTCCATACTTAATCAGCCCGGGCACAATGCTTCAGGTTGAAAGCAGCGCGCTTGTACTACGCGGCGACGTGATTGCTACACTGGTATTTGAACGCCAGAAAACAGGCGACATCGTACAGGGTCTTCCAAGGGTTGAAGAACTTCTGGAAGGAAGAAAACCTAAAGATTCCGCTATTCTGGCCGAAGAAGACGGCGTTGCGGAGATTCTAACTGACGAAGACATACCAAGCCTTTACCTTGTAAACGACAACGGCCGTGTTGAGATTAAGTACACAATCGACGCAAACATAATCGTTCATGATAAACAACAAATCAAAAAAGGCCAGCCGTTGACAAGCGGCCCTTTGAACCCGCACGACGTAATCCGTCTGAACGGTCCTGAGGCAGCCCAGCAGTATCTGGTGGATGAGGTTCAGCGTGTATACCGCTCCCAAGGCGTTGAAATCGCTGACAAGCACGTTGAAATCATCGTACGTCAAATGACTAAAAAGATTAAAATCCTTGAAGCAGGCGATACAACATTGCTGCCGGGCGAATTGGTCGAACTTCAAACATTTGAGAAGGAAAACGAGTCTGTTCGTGCTAATAACGGTGAAGAAGCAACTTGCGAATATATGCTTTTGGGTATTACAAAAGCGTCATTGAACACAGACAGCTTCATTTCAGCGGCGTCGTTCCAGGAAACAACCAGAATTCTGACGGAAGCGGCAGTTGACGGAAAACGCGACCTGCTGCGCGGCTTGAAAGAGAATGTAATCATCGGACGTCTGATTCCTGCGGGAACCGGTTTCCACCACCTGACCAACGCAAACGAAGAAAAAGAACGCGAAGAAAGAAAACGCGCTGTTGCGATGAAAAATCAGGCAAGAAAACCTTCCGCGATTTTGGAAGAAATCGAAGGCATGTTCGGCTCCCCGGATTTTGTTCCGGGCGCGGAAGATGACGGTTTCGACGACGAAGGCGACGAAATGGAAGAATAAAAATAAAAAAGGGCCGAAAGGCTCTTTTTATTTTGAAAAATCCTGTATGAGTGTAGTTGGAGAGGTACCGCCTTTTTCTACTGTCGTGCATTCCCCTCTGTATATTTTAGGCTGCTGTAAACCTTCACGCTCCAGCCTTAAAGAAAACACGTCATACCCCCATTTATTCGGACCTTTTTTGCCGTTAATATCAATATCAATAACATATCCATTGTTAAAAAGAATTATCATACCATTGCTTAATATCTTGGCATTTTTAAAATTTGTATTTAGATTAGCTTTCTTTAAATGTGTACAGCCGCCTGTTACAATTCTTTTTTTCCCATAGTCAACAACAGGGCCCTCATAATCGCCGTCCAGGATTTCGTCAATCCCTTTATAATTTGGAATGCAATCAGCCGCTGAATTACAGGTTTTAACTATTTTAAGTTCTTTTAAGAATTGAGGCCAAAATACACTTGTGCATTCTGAAGTACTTCCCCAAGTATCGGACGGCGGAGGCTGGCCGTTTACTTCGTAATATTCGCAGCCGCCGGCTTCATTGTATTGACCGCAGGTAACGGGATAAGGAGAGCTTATCCAGCCGAAACAGGCAGGAATATATTCTAAATCAGCCTCTACTTTGTGCATTGCATTTGTTAAGAGTGAATAACTTTTTTTAAACTGGGTTTTTAATGCCTGTTTTTGAAAATTTGTAATTAGCGCCGGCAAAGTCAAGGCTGCTACTACACCAATAATGCCGAGAGTAATTAATACTTCTGCAAGTGTGAATGCTTTTTTCATACTTTCCTCCTGTTAAAATATGTAACTACTCATGACTATATAAGAAAACTTAAACTTTGTCAACAACTTTTTTCTGATTTGAATAAAGATTTCTAAACCATAGAAAGGATTTGTTCAAAGTTTCAAAGATTTTGACCGTAAACAAAGTTATGGCAAGAATAATTGAAAGTCAAAGACGAATTATAAAGCTTGATGCAGACGATGTTTTGGCTGTCGTGCGCGAGTACATGAGAATAACGCATGGCTCGTGCTGCTGCGAACACACACGGGAATTACTGGAGCGCAACCCGCTTTTCCTTCCCGAAAGCCTGTCGTAAAAAGTCGTCATTGTTGAATTGTTCGTATTTTTCAACATCTTTACGCACGTCTTTGCGCGTAATCGCATTTGCCAACGCCGGAACAGCAAACCCCATTGCCGCTGATATAGTTGCAAGGTTCAGCCAGTAAAGCCCGCAGGCAATTTTTTTGTCGCGCGGCTTTGCAAGGTCAGACATGTAGCGCAGCCGCGGCATTTTTTTCTTCAAATTTTCAGCGGATTTGTCAATCAGATCGGCTTACTGAAATCGTTACAAAACTTCAAAGCCTGTGTACTGGCGCAAAACCTCAGGGATGACGATTGTTCCGTCAGACTGCTGGAAGTTTTCAACGATTGCGGCAAAGGTTCTGCCGACAGCAAGCCCGGAACCGTTAATCGTGTGCACAAACTGCGGTTTGTTGGTTTCTTTGTCACGGTATTTTATGTTTGCGCGCCGCGCCTGAAAATCACCGAAATTAGAGCAGCTTGAAATTTCTTTGTACGCATTATAAGACGGCATCCAAACCTCTAAATCATAGCACTTTTGCGCTGAAAACCCGATATCTGCGGTGCACAGTTCAATACGGCGGTACGGAAGCTCAAGCAGTTCAAGCATTTTTTCCGCATCCTTCGTAAGCTTTTCATGCTCGTCCGGGCTTGTTTGCGGAGTGCAAAGCTTCACTAGCTCCACTTTGTTAAACTGGTGAACCCGAATAAGCCCGCGTGTGTCTTTGCCTGCCGAACCCGCCTCGCGTCTGAAACACGGAGTGTAAGCAGTCATGTACTTTGGCAAATCTTCTTGCGCAAGAATCTCGTTTGCATAAATATTAGTCACAGGCACTTCCGCTGTCGGAATCAGGTATAAGTCCTCGTATTCGCATTTGTACATGTCTTCGGCAAACTTCGGCAGCTGCCCTGTGCCGGTCATAGTCTGCGCATTAGCCATAAGCGGCGGCAGAATTTCTTCGTACTTTTCCGTATGCTGATCTAAAAAGAAATTTATAATCGCGCGCTCAAGTTTTGCGCCTTTGCCGCGGTAAAGAATAAAGCGCGACTGCGAAAGCTTTACCCCGCGTTCAAAATCAACCAAACCTTTTTTGTCAAGCAAATCCCAGTGTGGTAGGGCAAATGTATTGGGTTTTGGCAGGCTGCCCCAGGTTTTTACAACCACATTATCTTCCTCGCAAGTCCCGATTGGCGTACTTTCGTCTGGAGTGTTAGGCGTGTTGAGCAGAATACTTTTTTGCTCATAATCCAAAACCGCTTCCTGCTCCTCAAGTTCCTTAATTTCTTCGCCCAAAACCCGCACAGCCTCTTGAACCGTGTCGGTATTTTGGCCGGCTTTTTTTAATTCACCGATTCTTTGCGAATCCCGTTTACGCGCCGCGCGCAATTCATCTGCCTGTGTCTGGATTTTACGCCGTCTAACATCAATCTCAAGAACAGCGTCCACTGATAATTCAGGGTTGCGGCGTTTCAAAAGCCCGTTAATTTTCTCAGGATTCTCTCTAATCAACTTAATATCTAGCATGCTTAACCTTCCTATGGACATCTGTCTACATATAGTATATAATAAAAATAGGGATAGTGTATATGTTTAAAAAATTAGCGCAAAAACTGAATACGCAAAAGGGCAGGAATATCACGGCAGGCGCCGCGATTAACCCTATTAATGTTGATTTTAACAGCCGCAAAAGCGTTCTTAACGTACTCAATCTTTACGAAAAAGAGTGCGACATAAAAAACTTCTCAAAGCTTGCGCTGTCTAACCCTGAAAACAATTCGCACGAAGACATAATGTCCAAACTTTTTTCGACGGGGGTTCCGGACATATTTGAAGACGACAAGCTTGTTAAGCTTGCGGACAATTCGCAATTCCTTCGTGATTTAGGCTTTACAGATTAAGCTGTTACCAGTTAACATCCGGCGAGATTTGCCAGCCGTCTGCCTGATACAGTGTCCCGCAATAAACGCCCGAACCGGTTTTACTGCAATTACTCAATGCAACAGCTCTGTCAACCCCCTCACCGTATAGATGCAGCCCAGCAGTATCAACATAAAAACCGGAAAGGTCATTCATCGGAATCCTGTTAAAAGTCATGCTGAATACATCAATCCCGACTTTTCCCGGCGGCTTTTCACCATTTATATCAATAAATATAAGTACTCTGCTGTCAAACGGACTTGTAGACCACATTGCAATGTTTGCGCCATCATTTAGATACATTGAAGCAGGGTTAGGTACATTATTCAGGTCAATATTAACAGCACCGTTTAAATTCAGAATCACCTTATTTTTGCCCCAGCAATCTGCGGTTGCACCGCAATTCTTCGTTATCTGTAGGTAGGGGGCTAAATAAGTATTCATAAAACTCACAGTATCGCTTTCTATAGTCCAGTCTGACATATCACCATTGTCAGCCTGAGCGTGCACAACTGCCTGCGACAGAACAGAATATTCGCGTTTTAATTTC
>JAIRZW010000181.1 GCA_031267015.1 Heliobacteriaceae bacterium
AACAGTGTCTGTTTCCGGCAGAATAATCGCTATTTCATCTCCGCCGTAGCGTCCGGCTGAGTCGGTATTTTTTATATTTTGTTTGATTTTTTCGGAAACCAGCTTAATAACCTCGTCGCCTTTGGCGTGGCCGAGTTCGCGGTTAATCTTGGAAAGGTTGTTTATATCAAGCATTACAATGGAAAGCTTTGTTTCATTTTCTTTTGCGCGCTTCAATTCAGCGGTCAGAATCTCCTGGAAGCCGCGGTGATTGGATAAGCCGGTCAAATTATCCGTGTTTTCGTATTTGCTGGTTTGCTCAAGCAGTTCAATATTTTCGATGAACATCGCACAGTAATTCGCCATAAATGCCATCATGCCCATGTCAAGGTTATCTTTGCCGATAATAAGCACCCCTCTGCGCTTGTTGGTCGTGTTCAGCGGAAGTATAAGAGCCGCAGAGTTTGCTGCATAAGGCATGTTCAGGAATTTATTATTATCCTTCACAACAGGCATACCAGACTCAAAACATTCCACAACAGGATTCTTTTTGTCTGACAGGAAAATTTTTGAGATATATGTAGAACCCTTTGGGGTGTACAGTTTCAGGTTTAAACATTTGGAATTTTCCTGATAGGTTCCGAATGCCGTGAAGTTGCTGTTTAAGACTTCCGTAAAAATTTCGTGCATAGCGGAATACAGGTCAAAAACAGAAGTTTTTCCCGCAAGTTTGGAATTGAAACTTTGAATGAGTTCATTATAATCAACGGTTTTACCGAACATCGGCGCATAACCGGTATAACTCTTAGTCGGATTTTTTTGGGCCGAAAACTTGTTTATGTATGCAACTATATCAACAGCTTCCTTCACAATCGGATTAGAGGCAATCCTTTTGCGGATTGGATTAGAAGACTTGTTATCAAACAATTTATTATTTACTGTTTGCTGTTTGCTTTCGTTCACATTCACCTGCTACTTTTCTATATAAAACCTGGGGACCAAAAAAATTGCCTTTTTATATATTATATATAATTATATACCAACCTCAAACGATAAACAATACGCCGGGGGCCATTAATGTAAAATCCTTTCCTGCTACATTAGTAGTATAACATATCTTAACATATTTTTCCAGTGCAAAACCGAAAAACGATTAAGGAATGTTAATTCAAAATTATTAACTGCTGTGCACTAAAGTCGGTTTTGAGCCGTTGGTAAATTTCAAACGTCAATTTGCAGTCAAACAGCGCGCGGTGGTGGCCCTTTGAATCTATTTTGTAATACTTTGCCGCACTTTCCAGACTATGGCTTTTTAACTTGCAAAACTCTTTTACCAGCTGCATTGTGTCCACAGATTCGTTATTAAAATCTCTGTTTAAATATTTTTTGCAGTTATGACGGATAAAGCTGATGTCGAATTTAACATTATGACCGAGAACAATGTCATCGCCTGTGAAATCAACGAATTGCGGCAAAACATATTTAATATCCGGCGCGCTTTCCAGCATATCATTTGTAATCCCTGTCAGCCGTGTTGTAAAACCGTTTATCGGCACGTCAGGTTTTATAAGCGAGCAAAATTCCTCCGTAACCTCATCATTACGAACCCTCAGGGCGCAAAGCTCAATAATTTCGTGACCGTAATATGAGAGTCCTGTTGTTTCAATATCTAAGACCGTATAGTCTGCGGGAAACTTTTCCGTCATTAATACCCCATAACCCCCATACCGCCTTGCATTTGCTGCATTAACATCATGTTGTTTGAGCTGTCATAATTTTGGGGGAAATTACCGTAAGTCATAGGCGCACGCTTTTCGCCCGCCGGATTTTTTTTGATTTCGCGTGCAACAGGTTTTGTTCCTTCGTCGTAGGATTTTTCCTGATACAAAGCCGGATACTGCGGGTGAGCCTGATTTACAGCACCCGAAAACTGAATTTCTTCTGCCATTACCGGCAGCGCCAATAAAAATATAAAGATAAAGATACTTTTATTCATAAACCGAAGTCCTTCTAAGTTATCCCGCGTACGCAGTACTAGTCAAAAACGTAACTAATAATAGCTGCTTCGCGCGCGCGTTTGATTGCTGCCGCAACCATTCTCTGGTGCTTTGCACAGCTTCCGGTGATGCGGCGCGGAATAATTTTGCCGGCTTCCGTTAAATATCTTTTTAACTTAGCGCCGTCTTTGTAGTCGATTCCTGTAACCTTGTCCGCACACAGACTGCAATTCTTACGTTTTTCACTTTTTTCCTTTATTTTAGCCATTTTTTTCCTTTCAGATTTTTCGCCTAGAATGGTATTTCATCTTCGCCGATTAATTCGTTTGAGAAGTCGTCAGACTCAAATTTCACAATTTCTTCGGTAGCATAGTTTGATGAGGCCGCAGGAGCCATTGCGCCGCCGCTCATTTTTTCGATTGAGTTTGCGTCAATCTCGAAAATTTTCTTTTCCGAACCGTCTTCCATTTTCACCGCGGCTGTTTGAAGCCGGCCTTCCACCAGAATACGGTCGCCTTTTGCGATTGATGAAACAACTTCATCAAGAGAATTTCTTTTGGAAAGTACTCTTATCAACGTTTCTTCTCTTTCGCCGATATTAAGCACAAACCCGGACACCGCAACGTTGTTTTGTGTAAAACGTTTTTCCGGCGCGCGGTATACTGTTCCTGTTACGACAGACTTCGCCATACTCATGACACACACGCTTTCTTAGAAACTTCCAAAAACATTGTTCTCAGAATGCTGTCGTTCAGTTTCAACTGTCTTTTTAATTCAACGATTTTGTCCGCCGGGATTGTCAGAGTAGAGTTCACAAAAAATCCGTCTCTGAAATTTTTGATGTCATAAGCTAATTTTTTTCTGCCTATTTTTTCGACAGATTCTACTTTTCCGCCTGCTTCTGATATTAAATCCGAAATTTTATCAACCTGTTTGTCGATTTCTTCGGCGTCTAAATTCGACTTGTAAACTGTTAATAGTTCATAACTTTTGGTCATCTGATTTTTCTCCTTTTACTCAATCCTATCATAAAAAAATCAGATTACAACATGTATTCGGCTTTGAACACGTAATCCGCCGGGCCGGTTAGGAAAATATCTTTGTCAGGATTGTCCTTACTGCCTTGCCATTCAATAAATACGGCCCCTCCCAAGAGGTTAACCTTAACATTCCCTTGTGTTAAGTTATTTAAAACACCTGCCGCAACGCTTGCGCACGCACCGGTTCCGCAGGCAAGCGTAATCCCGCACCCGCGCTCGTATACACACATGTCAATTTCATCGCGCGAAAGCACTCTTACAAATTCCACGTTTGTTTTTTCCGGAAAATATTCGTGTTTTTCTATATCAGGGCCGTATTTTTTCGCCAATTCCACAGGCTCTTTGTCCGTAAAGATTACACAGTGCGGATTCCCCATTGAAACAGGCGTAATTTCAAAATCAAAAATTTTGCGCTTACCCTTGAACGGAATCTTTTCATCTTCTAAAATTGGCATACCCATATTGACCTTAACCAGCCCGTTGTCAAGGATTTCAGGCTTAATAATTCCCGCGCCGGTTTTTACGCTGAATGCTTTGCTGTTAATCCCCCCGGCCGTGCCGGATTGACCGGCGTCACGGCCACCCCCCTTTGACAAGGGGGGCAAAATACCATTGTCAAAAACGTATTTTGCAAAACAGCGCATGCCGTTGCCGCACATTTGAGCGGTTGTGCCGTCAGCATTGTAAAAATACCAGCCGATATCCGCGCCCTCAGTGTTCAAATCAGGGATTATAAGCCCGTCCGCACCCACGCCGAAGTTCCGGTCGCAAACCTTTTTTGCAAACCCGTCCATAGCCAGCCCGGTTTTTTCATATTCGCTGTAATCCGCAATAATAAAGTCATTGCCGCAGCCCTGCATTTTTGTAAGCTTAATAGTCTTCATGACATTATTATATCATAAATAAATTATTAACTATTGTTACAAAAAAGCAATTTTTGTCTGAAAAAATACTTTATAAAAATATAGGTAGGTGTGTTATGTATAATCAGTTTTACAGCAGGCGTGTTGCACGGCGAAATCCCGGTGTGGATGCAGTTCAGACTGTTCCGGTTCAGCCGAAGCCGGTCGAACCGCATGTTATTTCGCCGGAATTTTGCTCAAAAAATACCGCAGAAGCTGCGCGTCTGGCCGCGCTTGCGCATATCAACAACCCGTCCGTAGCCTGGTACGCTCCGGAAAAGCTGTATAAATGAACTTATTTTATAAATTATCGTTATAATAAACATGGAGGTGCTAAGTGAAAAAGATTTTAATTATAGCGATGTTGTTAGTTTCTATTCCGGCTGTTGCCGCACCGTCAGGTCATGGCGGCGGTTCGCGCGGAGGTTATCATTCCGGCGGGCATTCGGGCTCTTACAGCGGCACCCGCAGTTACAGCGCCGGCAGCTCCCGTCCGGGTACTTCCGGCTCATATTCACGCAGCAGTAATTATGGCAGCAGACCCGCTTACAACGCCAATTATTCACGAACTTATACACCTGCACGCGTGCAGTCAAGACCCGTTGTGGTTAACAAGAATCACTATACCCCGCGACATTACACTCCGCGCTACTATTATAGACCTTCATCTTTTGTGTGGGGCTTTTCCACAGGCTTGGTGCTGGGTTCCGGCTGGTACTACGCGTATTACTACGCTTCGCCGGGATATCAGACGAGTTACAAGATAGTGAACTATGTTTATCAAGACGCGGCGCAAGAACCTCAACCGGTTCAAGCTGCCCCGCAAAACTGCGAAGAAGAATGCAACATATACTGCAATTTCAACTCAAGAGGCGAGTGCATTTGTCCATATTAAAAACCCCTTAAAGGGGATTTTTTTAAACTTCTTCAAACACAAAGTCTTCTGCTTTGCGGTCAAAAGACAAGCGATAAGTCTTGTTTGGCTCAATTTTTAATTCTCTTTCAGTCGGGCCGTAAGTGGTTGTAACTGTTTTGTGCATAATGCCCGGTCTTGTGTGCGAATATATCATTTGAACCTTATTGCTGCCCGGTTTGGCGTAAAACCCGCCTTTGATTAAGTTTTCACTGAACAGCACAGGTTGTTCGTCGTTTACTGTCGCAACACCTATATTTTCCTGGATTATGAGGAAATTTTTAGAGGCCAGCAGCACTTTTGACGCATCAGGATATTGTGCTAAATAGTCATTTTTTCTTGTGCTCATCTTCATATTTTGATAAAATACAACAGCACCGCCTATTGCTAATGCTGCAACAATGTAAATAATGTAACTAAAACTCATTTTATTTCTCCTTTTTTACCGCTTCCATCTTAACTATTTCATTATTTCCGATTAAATTAAACATTTCCAAAAATTTACCTTCTCCGAGCGGCTCACAGTCAATACAGATTTCGTTTTCCGGATCTTCGTGTTTTGTGATATAAAGATTTATATCGTCAGCACCGTGAGAATCATTTTTAATATAATACCTAAAATTGCAATTATTTATGTTGAATATAGCGGAAAGTTTGTTTTTTTCAAAATATCTTAATTGTTCTCCGTCGACTTCAAACCGGATATTTTCGCTGTAAAAAGCCATGTATATCAGGATTAAGCTAACTGCACCCCCGACAAGAAGCATAATTATGCTTTTCGTAAAAAATGAACCGATATAAACAATCACAAAACCCGTTACGATAGCTATAACAATAGATTTAATTAATTCTCCCATGCCTCTTTTGAATACAATCATATTAATTCCATTTTAAATTATTAAATCAGGAGGAGGTGGGATTCGAACCCACGGAACGCTCGCACGTTCGACAGTTTTCAAGACTGCTCCAATCAACCGCTCTGGCACTCCTCCATGTGGTATTTCAGATAACATTTATTGTACCCGCTCAAAAGAAAAAGTCAAGCGGATTTAAAATAATAAAACCGCCTGAAAGTCCTTTCCACTCATAGGATTACTTCTTGTAACGATAACTCAGCATACTGTAACTATCCACACTTGACGAGGAATCACTGCCGTAAAACAACGACATATTCGTTGCCTTTTGGTGCGCATATTCATCCATTTTCTCCTGCTTTGCGGATTCGACACTGTAAGCCGCGATTTCCTCACTGGTTACCTTGCCGTCTTTGTTTTTGTCAATATCCTCAAAGTGGGTTAAAATCATATTCATTGTTTCTTCAGACAGCCCGCTCGCGCCCGAAGCATACAACTGCGTAAGTTCGTCTTTGCTCAAGCCGCTTTTACTCATTGTATTGGTTAAATTAGTCATTTCTTCTTCGGTAATTTTTCCGTCGCGGTTTTTGTCAATCGTGGCGAAATTTGTTTGAAGATAAGACGAAAAAGTTTGGTTAATCATATTAGCTTTTGTGCTGTCTGTACTTATCTCTTTCATCTTGTCCAGCGTAAGCCCGTCCGGCGCCTGTGACGCCAGATAAGAGTAGGTATTAGTCAAACCTGTGTAAATTCCTGATAATAATCCGTTGTTTTTTGTCATAATAAAGCCCTCATATTTTACCTCCATGTTAATGATATTTTCGCGCAAGTCAAACCTCCAAATAGAGGATTTTGGCAAGGGCGCCGTGTCGCGAAGCGACCCAGCCCGTCCTGCGGCGGGAAACCACGCGGTGGATTGACCTCCACTTTCCGCCGCTGCCAATAATCCGAGACAGAGGATTTTGTAAATAAATGTAACAACTCGACGACTTCTTTAAAGATTTGGGAGCGGCATGCCGTAAATAAAAATAACAGGAGACTTATCATGGGTATGACAGCCTCTCAGGCAAGGTTACTTAGCATAACAGCAAGACTTTCTGATAATGAGCATTCAGGACAAAGCGTTTCATATTCTAAGCAGAGACTTGCAGACCAGACTGACGGAATTCAGGCAGAATACAACGCGGCGCTTAGCGCTACAAAATTAACTGTTTTAACAGGTTTTAGCGGCTCGGAGCCGATATATGGCGACCTTTCTTACGGGCTTATCACAGATTATTCAATGTCTTTGAACAATAAACACTATATGATTGCAAACCAGCACGGCCAGGTTCTTGTCACTAAAAAGCTTGCAAACGCATTTGGAGCCGGTAACGGCAATTACAATGTTTTTCTTGCGGAACTGGGTTATTCACAAGCTGATTTAACATCCGGTATGTCGGACAAAGAAGCGCTTCAAAAGATTCACGATGCCTGGGATAAGTATTTTGTATCAGTAAACAAATCTATCGGGGACGCGGACTCTTACCACCCGGAGCTTACCGTAAGAGACATTGATTTGAACTGGGAATTTTTTAGCACCGGCAGAACGTATATGGACGGTTATCCAACCACTGGACAGCCGGGCACGAATGTAACCTCAGCCCTAAGCGACTGGCAAAGCGCACATCCGGGAACTAATTTGCCAGAGGTGATAAACTCATTGGCAACTGAAGCACAAATGAATACCATAGTAGGTACTACTACTGGTTTGAGCGTAGTTGTTTATGGAACCGGCAAGGCAGTCCAAATTAATTCAGTTGACGGATTTAAGGCTGTATTGCTGCAATTTGCGACTAATCCGGCCGCATTACAGCAAAACTATATTTTGGGAACTGATATTGACTTGTCTTCAATCAGCGGCTGGGGCGGTATCAGCAGCTTTCAGGGTGTCTTTGACGGAAACGGCTATACAATAAGCAATCTGAACGGTTCTCAGGGCTTGTTTGAAGGTTTATACGGCACAGTTCAAAATCTTAACCTTGATAATGTTAATATTACGGCAGAACGTGACGCGTTAGGCGGTATGGCAGGTTATCTTGCGGACGGTGCGGAAATTAAAAATTGTACTATTACGGATTTGAATTTAATCTGTGAACTGGAAAATAAAAACTATATTGAAGGATATTCCGCTCAAAGAGCTTCTGTCGGCGGTCTTGTCGGGCTTAATAACGGCAAGGTTGAAGCCTGTATGGTCCAGGGTTCAGTAAGAGTGCCATATGCAACAGATGCTTTCAGCGCTATAGGCGGTTTTATCGGTATGAATGCCAATGTATACGGAACTTCGACAATCAGCGGCTGCTATGCAGATGTTAATATTGTTCTTGGCGGCGCTTCATCTTATTCCGGTGCGATTAACAACTTTGTCGGCCATGATATTAATCCGATGATAATAAAAGATTCTTATGCAATGGGTAAAATAACAAGGCCGAACAATGTGTCTGTTACACTGACCGGCCTTGCGGGTTACGGACTCGGGCTTGAATCCAGTACAACAAACTGCGTAGCTTATAATGTACAAACCGGTCAAGAGGTTTATTGGAAAAATTCCCCATACGGCGCAAGTTATGCAAACGCAGAAGTTCTGGAAACGGCAATACCGACAAGCTCCGCAAGCCCGATTAACTTTGACGGCATAACAAAAGAACAGCGTGCATTGTATGATTATGCAAGCGCAATCACATCACAGTATTTTAGCGGCGGCACTGATTATATTGATACAACCGGCAAAACACAATATCTGCAAACAACAGCGCAGCCGGAAAACGTCGCTTATGTTAAGTATCTTCAAAGAATATTTGACGAGATGTCAATTTACGGCTATTATACGGAATCTGACGAGAAAAAAACCCTCAAAGATGCCACATGGTTTGAAAACCAGTTAAAACAAGGCAAACTTGTCCTTAAATACTATTCGCAGACAGACAGAACCTTTATTACAACAAACACTGATAAAGACCAGGCAGTTCAGGAGGTCAAAGACGAAAGAAAAATGGCTATGGCCGAACAGAAATACAAGCAGGACATGACTGACCTTGAGAGAAAAGATAAACGGTTTGACCTTGAATTGAAAAAGCTTGATACAGAACACAACACACTTCAAACAGAGTATGATTCGCTCAAAAATGTAATCAACAAAAATATAGAAAAAACTTTTAACATGTTCAGCTAGGAGTAAAAATGGAGCTAACAAACAACGTAAATTTAATACCTTTATATCCGCAGCAGGCAGCGGCCGAAGAAAGTGGATTTTTGTCTTTAACCCAAAAAACTCCGAGTATTGCGGACAATTCCTGGATTTTTAAATCGCTGGGACTTGACGATGTTGTTTCCGGCGCAGTAGAAAAAGAGATTTCTACAGTTGTTTCCGAAACCGATGTGATTGCCGCGGTTTTAAAAGAAGCGGTTTTGCCTGTGCACGAACTAAGTTATTCGGATTTAACGGCCGTGAGTCCAAGCATTAATGCAAGTGCAGGTAATTTTAATAATATCGGCGCAATCGACGAAGACGGCGCAATCGCCACCCTGCCCGCAAACCACGCGCAAAACGTTACAAAAGTCCAAAATGCACTCGACAAAGCACTGGCGTTTTTGGATAACTTAATTTCAAATTATAACTACAGAGCGTCAGCCGCGGTTAGTAATGGTCAGCAAATGGTTAAGCTGACCGCTCTGCTTGAATTGCGCCATGCAATTAAGAACTGTGATATGCCGATTTATATTGACTATCAGTCAACCAATGCAGCTGCATACTACAGCTGGCAGTACATACCCTCAGACCCCTTAAACAGACACTTTGAAAGAATGATTGCTTTTAGTTCAACAACTCTTGAAGCTGATAATTATAGTGAAAAATTTTTAATAGGTACAATTCTTCACGAATTTACACATTCACTGCATATTCCTAATG
>JAIRZW010000190.1 GCA_031267015.1 Heliobacteriaceae bacterium
GCATCCTGGAGCGGTAGTACGTTCCAAGGGTTGGGCTGTTCGCCCATTAAAGCGGCACGCGAGCTGGGTTCAGAACGTCGTGAGACAGTTCGGTCCATATCCGGTATACGCGCAAGAGAATTGAACGGAGTCTTCCTTAGTACGAGAGGACCGGGAAGAGGGGACCTCCAGTGTACGGGTTATCGCGCCAGCGGTAAACGCCCGGTAGCTGTGTTCCAAGCGGATAAGTGCTGAAAGCATATAAGTACGAAGCCCACCGTAAGATGAGTTCTCTCATGACACAAGTCAGTAAGTCCCCTGGCAGATTACCAGGTTGATAGGTCGCAGATGTAAGTATGGCAACATATTCAGTCGAGCGATACTAATCGGACGAGGGCTTTTCCTAAAGCGAAGTATCAATACTTCGCAATTAGTTAAGATGATTAATTATAATCTTTATGCAATTTTCAGCGTACGAGGGTTGGCGCGGCATTTCGGTGTTTGTGCGAGACCCGTACCGGTCCAAGTTTCTCGGTGACCAAGAGTGAGGAAACCACCCGTTCCCATCCCGAACACGGTCGTAAAGACTCACATCAGTGACAATACTTGGCGGGCCACCGCCCGGAAAGATAACCCGTTGCCGAGGTCTATTTTAAGAAGAGAGTCGAATTTATTAATTTGACTCTCTTTTTTGACAAAAAGGACTATCTTCAACTTATGATGAAGTTGTAATAAAACTCTTGTAAAAACATGCAAATAGAAAGGAATTATATGCTAGTACATAATATTACAGGTAATAACCTTACATTCCAAAGGAAGTTTCCTAAGGGACACTTTTTTGTTCCATCCGGAAGAAGTGTTACGCCAAAAACGAAAATTATTCAGGAAATGCAAGTGAAACATTGCGGGCTTAACGACCCTTCGACAGATTTATTTCTTGCGTCCTTACTTCGGAACGCCGAAAAAAGCGGTTTTCCATATAAACGTGATATATCACAGAGTCCAAGCGCCCTAAGAAAAATGTGGGAAGAAACGACGAATACCGCTTATCCTAATAATTTGAGCTTGACAGTAAATGCGGAAAAAGACCTTTTAACTGTAGAAAACAGAGTATTGGATAAGCCGATATTAGGAACACGTATTTTTTCTATAACGGAAGGGAAAAAGCATGTCACATTGGGGGTGGGTGTTAATGATAAACTTCCTGAAATAAAATATGTGACTGTATCTCATGATAAAGATTTAACAAAGAAAACATTTTACCCGAGCAGACCTCTGGATGATTCTGAGATAGATTTTATACAATACAGATTATGGGCGCTTTCTGCCGGTCTGCTCTAAGAACATTAGGATTACAGATATGAAAACAGATAAAATCAACAGCATAAATTTCATGGCAAAAATGACATTGCCTGCGGAAATTATTATACAAGCGGCGGCAGGAAAATCATTTACCCCCAATGCGTATTCAGGATTCCGGGATATTTGTAAACAGCTATATACACCGCCGATAATGATTCCCGGGCATGTCGGTTTTGCAAAATACGCATTTGCAGCAGGAAAGCAGATTGCGCAAAAATACAAAAACGTAGCTGAAGCCACAGATGAAATAATACGTTTATACCAAGAAAATCCTAACATAAAGTCTGCTGAAGTAAATGATTACTTTCAAAAAAACATTATCCCGAAACTCGGCAAGGAAATGGAAATTGATGTAGAGCTTGAGAAGCCTAGTTTGCAGCAAATGGCGAAATTATTATAGAGACAGGCATTAAAAGTATAGCCATATGCCTAATGTACGATATGATATATGCATTCTATAATTTTGCCATAAGCTTTATGCGGAGGTATTATGGAAAAGTTGACTGCAAGAGAGTGTGAGGTTTTGGATTTGATGAAACATGGATTTGATAATAATGAGATTGCGAACATTGTTTTTATAAGTAAGCATACTGTGAAGGCTCATGTAACTTCTATTATAAGAAAATTTAATGCAAAAAACAGAACAAATGTTATTTATTTAGCACAGAAGAATGGTTTGATTGATTGACTTTTGGTTCACGGACATTAAAGAACAAATATGATTATATTGGATTTGTTCAGAAAGAAGCGGGTTTGCCAACATGCCAGAGTTACTCCTGACGCGGAGTTTGCGTATTGTCCGGATTGCGGCGAGCTTATTGAAAACCAGTGGTATTTGTCGCGCTGCGCATGCTGCGGAGTTAAGCTGAAATCCGTTATCAAAAACAACGAAATTGCGCCGGAAGAAAGATTTTGCCGGAATTGCGGTACGAGCGGGCATGTTATTGAAAGATTAGACAAAATAAACTTTATTGATATAAATTTTGCGGTTTTGCTTAAGGCTATTACGCCTTTTGGCGCAAAAAATTACACCCAGAGCTGGGTAGAACAGGAATACAGAGTGAATCCGAGGCTTATTGCGCATAGTTGAGCATTTTGAATATTTAGAATTGTAACGTTTTGTGTGGGACTTGCAAAACTTTCGTGTTTTTGCTATCTTTTAAATATAGCTAAACGGAGGGTTAAATATGAAAAACGCATTTACTTTAGCGGAGGTATTAATAACATTAGGAATTATCGGCGTAGTTGCGGCATTAACAATGCCTGCGCTGATTGCAAACTATGAAAAACGCGTTACTGTTACAAAGGTGAAAAAAACTGTTAATCTTATATATAATGCAGTTCAAAAGGCATATGTGGATAATGATAACAATTATTTTGATTCAACCTCCGGCAGTGCAGTTGATTTTTACAACTGGGTTGTGCCTCATTTGAAGATAATTAAGGCTTGTAAAAACCCTGCTGTTGACGGCAAATGCGGTCTGGATGTGGTAACTTGTGCACATGGACGCGATACGGGCTGTTCCACTGCGCATGCTCCGATTACTGCTCCGCGTGTGATTCTTGCTGACGGAACAATTGTGTCATTTAGAAAAGACGGTCTAGGTATAGAAATAATGTTCGATATAGACGGACCTAAGGGTAAAAACCGCATGGGATATGATATATGGTCAGGATTGTCTTACAATAGTAATAGAGCTCAGGTTTTAGGTGCACCTGACGGCACAAGCAATGGCGGAAATTGTAAAACCGGTAATGGCGGCTATTGTCTGGGACAGCTTCAGGTAAATAACTGGGAAATCAACTGGCGCTGAAACATTAATTTTTCCTTAAGAGGATTCAATATTCTGTTGGTTTGGGTTATAATCTTCTTGTGCACAGATTAAAGGAGAGGCATTATGATTAAACCGTTAGGTGACAGAATTGTTATTAAAGTAATTGAGGACAACGAGCAGACTCAGGGCGGGATTTTTATTCCTGACAGCGCAAAAGAAAAGCCGCAAAAAGGCGAAGTTGTTGCGATTGGTATGGGCGAGTTGACCGAAAAAGGCGACAGAAAGCCGCTTGATGTTAAGGTTGGTGATGTTGTGCTTTATGCAAAATACGCAGGAACAGATGTTAAACTCGGCGATGACCTGTTTAAGATTCTTTCTGTGAAAGACGCACTAGGTATTTTAGAGTAACGCGTCATTGCGAGCGGCCAACAGCGGTTGGGCTGGCGGTCGCCCCGGGTCAAGCCCGGGGCAGGCTGCAAGGCAATCCAGTCTGGATTGCTTCGTCGCTGAGCTCCTCGCAATGACATATTGATTTTAAAAAAAAAGGAGATATAAAATGGCAAAGAAAATCGTTTTTGAAGAAGAAGCAAGAAAATCGCTTCTGAAAGGTATAGACGCAGTGGCGGACGCGGTTAAGATTACGCTGGGGCCGAAAGGACGCAATGTAATCTTAGAGAAAAAGTTCGGCGCGCCGCAAATTGTTAATGATGGCGTTACGATTGCAAAAGAAATTGAATTGAAAGACGGGTTGGAAAACGCCGGAGCGCAGCTGCTTAAAGAAGTTTCATCCAAGACAAACGACGTTGCGGGTGACGGAACTACGACCGCATCGGTTTTGGCGCAGGCGATTGTACGTGAAGGCTTGAAAAACCTTACGGCAGGCGCTAATCCAATGTCTATGAAACGCGGTATTGACAAGGCTGTTGATATTTCGGTTAAAAAGATTAAGGAAATGTCCAAGCCGGTTAATACAAAAGAGGAAATTGCGCAGGTTGCGGGGATTTCCGCGGGCAACAATGACGAAATCGGCCAGCTGATTGCGGAAGCAATGGAAAAAGTCGGACATGACGGCGTGATTACTGTTGAAGAAAGCAAGTCTTTCGGCACAAACCTGAAAGTCGTTGAAGGCATGCAGTTTGACAAAGGCTATTTGTCAGCGTATTTTGTGACTGACGCGGAAAGAATGGAAGCGGTTCTTGAAGACGCTTATGTGCTTTGCGTTAACAAGAAAATAAATCTGATTGCCGACCTTGTGCCTGTGTTGGAGCAGGTTGCGCGTGACGGCCGTTCGCTTTTGCTTATTGCGGAAGACATTGAGGGCGAAGCGCTGGCAACGCTTGTTGTGAACACAATGAGAAAGGTTCTGCGCGCTGTTGCGGTTAAGGCTCCGGGCTACGGCGACCGCAGAAAAGCAATGCTTGAAGATATTGCGATTCTCACCGGCGGGGAAATGTTTACCGAAGAACTCGGCATTAAGCTTGAAAACGTTACAACCCAGATGATGGGGCATGCTAAGCGGGTTACAGTGACAAAAGACGAAACCACGATAATCGTTGGCGACGAAACAAAACAAGCTATTCAGGAGCGTATCCGTTTGATAAGAAAGCAGATTGAGGCGTCTGATTCGGATTATGACAAAGAGAAGCTTCAAGAGCGTATAGCAAAACTTTCCGGCGGCGTGGCAGTGATTGAGGTCGGCGCGGCAAGCGAAGTTGAGCTTAAAGAGAGAAAATTGCGTATTGAAGACGCGTTGAATGCGACCCGTGCGGCGAACGAAGAAGGAATCGTTCCGGGCGGCGGCGTTGCGTTGATTCGGGTTCAGCAGGAGCTTGAAAAAGCGGTTAATTCTGAAAAATTTGCGTCTGACGACGAGAAAATCGGGTTTAAGATTCTGACTGCTGCGCTTGATGTTCCGCTGCGCGCGATTGCGCATAATGCGGGTGCAAAAGCCGACGTAGTCGTGGACACCGTGCTTGCAAATACCGGAGCGTATGGCTATGACGCGCTTGCAGACAAGTATGCCGACATGATTAAGGCCGGAATCGTTGACCCTGCAAAGGTTACGCTTTCAGCGCTCCAGAACGCGGCATCAGTGGGTTCAATGCTTCTGACAACAGAAGCGGCAGTAGTGGAAATTCCGGAAGAAAAATCGGAAGCCCCTGCAATGCCGCCAGGCATGGGCGGTATGGGTTACTAAGATTAAGGGGCCGGATTCCGGCCCCTTTTTGTTGAGAATTGTAACAAAATGCGCTGGTGTAGACAAATAGTAAAATCTGTGCTATCCTTTGAAAAGGAGAAATACAGATGAAAAAACACGCGTTTACGCTCGCAGAAGTGTTAATAACTTTAGGAATTATAGGTGTTGCTGCCGCTCTTACTTTGCCTGTTTTAATTCAAAAACAAAACGATGCCGCAAGAATTGCTGCATTGAAAAAAGCTTATTCCGTGCTGTCTCAGGCTTTGCAAAGAGCTGTTGCTGATAACGGAGAATACCAAAATTGGGATAATACTTTGAACACCTGGCAAAAATCAAAAGGGTGGTATTCTAACTATTTGAAGCCTTATTTGAAAGTAATAAAAGAATGCGATAATACCACAGGATGCTGGGCTAAAGGATATACAAAGACTTTAAGCGGCGGGACTGCGGGTACGGATTCCGTAGGAACAGGACTTGCTAATTTCAACTTTGTACTGGCTGACGGTATGTATATAAATATGGATTCATATGCTAATACAGTTGCTTACAGCAGGTTTGGGGTTAATACTAATCTTGACCGTACTTTGGGGATTTTTGCCGATGTTAACGGAGATAAAGGACCCAATCAAATCGGAAGAGATATTTTTGCATTTGTTTTTAATGAGAAAGGATTAATCCCTGCCGGTACGGATAATGATTCGGCAAACTGTATAACTATAACAAACGGTACAGGATATGACTGTACTGCAAAGGTTTTGAGTGAAGGCCGGATTGATTATTGATACCCCTTCAAAGTCTTAAGTAGTTTTTGGGCTTTGGCCTCAATCAGGAAGTAGCGCTGTTTTTTGAACCCCAGTTTTTTGTACATTTTCATCGGGTTTCCGTCGTAGCTGTCAAAAGTCGTTGCTTCAACAGTGGTAATATTATATTTTGACACGGCTTCCTCAAGCAGTTTTAAGCCTAAATGTTTTGAAAGCCCTTTGCCCTGATACGCAAAATCTATCAAAAGCTCCTCGCATATAAGATGGTTTCCGTCTGCCCAGGGTTTTATGCGGCCGAATGTGTATCCGGCAATATTTTCTTCGTGCAAAAGCACGAAAAACAAATCCGGCTGCAGTTTGTAATTATACTCAATAAAAGCCAGAGCAGTTTCGTCAGTCCAAGGCTCATTGTCAAGAAAATGCGCGTAAACCCGCTTTTGGATTTCGGCAATGCGCGGCAGCATTGCTTTTTCTACTGTGATTACTTTATTCATATAACCCTCCGCTTAAGTAACGTTCACCTGTATCGGGTAAAATTACCACAATACATTTGCCCCTGTTTTCCGGCCGCTTTGAAAGCTCAAGTGCGGCAGACATGGCGGCTCCGGATGAAATTCCGCATAAAATACCTTCTTCTTTTGCCAGACGGCGCGCGGTTTCAAATGCAGCTTCGTTTTCCACGTCTATAACTTCATCAACAACGCCTGCGTCGTAAATTTCAGGTACAAAGTTCGCGCCGATTCCCTGAATCTTGTGCGGCCCGGCATGGCCTTCGGTTAGCAAAGGCGAGGCTTTTGGCTCGACCGCGACGATTTTTGCGTCAGGTTTGCGGGCTTTGAGGAATTTCCCAACGCCCGAAATCGTTCCGCCTGTGCCTACGCCGGCTACGAAAATATCTACTTTGCCTTCCGTGTCTTCCCAAATCTCTTGCGCTGTTGTAAGCCTGTGAATCTCAGGGTTTGCAGGGTTCTTAAATTGCTGGGGAATGAACGAGTTTTTGATTTGTGCGTGAAGTTCGTTTGCTTTATCGACTGTGCCCTGCATGCCTTTGGCGCCTTCTGTCAGGATTAGTTCAGCGCCATAGGCCTTCAAAATCGCGCGGCGCTCTAAACTCATTGTTTCCGGCATGGTTAAAATCAGCTTGTAACCTTTAATTGCACAAATCATGGCCAGCGCGATTCCGGTGTTGCCGCTTGTTGGTTCGATTATTGTTGTGTGGGCATTGATAAGCCCGGCTTCTTCCGCGCACTTAATCATGTTTGACGCTGCACGGTCTTTGACTGAGCCGCCGGGGTTAAAGCTTTCCAATTTTGCGGCAATAACTGCGCTGCCGCTATTAATTTTGTTAATCTTAACCAGCGGAGTGCCGCCGATTAGTTCTGATAAGTTGTTATACATTTGCTTTTCTCCTAAACCCTTTCCCTTCTGAAACTGTTCTTCCGATTGAGTGAATTTTACCGCTTATGCAGCCGCGGCATTTTGCGGGCGTGTCGTTGATACAGATTTTGCCCGGATAAAGTTCGTACTTCCGGCGGTAATCACCTTCGGTGACGTTTGGCATGACTACGTTTGCGCCGCTTTGCAAAGCTATGAGCCGCCCGTTCGGGTTAAGCGTTTCCATTGCGGTCGTTGCCGGGATGTTTATGTCCGGCAGAATCAGCCGTGTAACGGCCATTACTTTTAATGCTAATTCAAAACTCCCGCCCGGCGCGTCAGCCAGCGGGGTATCTTTGTGCGGAATAAACGGCCCGATTCCTATCATGTCCGCGCCGAGTTCCTTGAAAAACAAAATGTCATTGGCAAGAGATTCGATTGTTTGGCCCGGAAGCCCCACAAGACACCCGGTTCCAACCTCATAGCCTGCTGATTTTATGTCATAAAGGCATTGTTTGCGTTTTTCTAGGCTCATGTGCGGGTGCATTTGTTTATAAAGCTCCTCGTCAGTGGTTTCAATTCTGAGCAAAAACCTGTCAGCACCTGCGTCTTTAAGCATTTTGTATTCGTCAGGGGAGCGTTCGCCAATACTTAGGGTTATTGCTATGCCGGTTGAGGGTTTGATTTTTTTTATTATGTCCGCGAGTATTTCCGCTGTAAAATACCCGTCCTCGCCGGATTGCATGACAAGGGTTTTGTAGCCGTAATCAATCGCTTTTTGCGCAAAGTCAAGGATTTCTTCTTTTGAAAGCCGGTAGCGTTCAACGTTTTTATTGCTGCTGCGGATTCCGCAATACAGGCAGTCGCGTTTGCAGATGTTTGAAAACTCAATCAGGCCGCGTAAATGCACTTCGTCGCCAACGTATTTTTTCCGAACCTCGTCAGCGGCTTTGAAAAGCTCTGCGCCGTCGCTTTTGAGAAGTGATATAATTTCCTGCTTGTTCATGGTTATATTATAACATGTTATCAAACAATGAACAATTAGGAGCATTTATTGTTCCGACAGGCGTCGGGGCGGCAGTCGGCGGCTATGCAGGCGACGCAAGCGTTTGGGCGCGAAAGTTTTCGCAGCTTGCGCGGCTCATCGTAAACCCCAATGTCGTGAATGCGGGCGGGTTTTCAGGGATTAATGAAAAAATGCTCTATGTTGAAGGCCGGTCGCTGGACAGCTTTTTTAAGGGTGAAATTTCACTCGTGCCCGGCTCCGCCAACAAAATTGGCGTGGTTTTTGACAGGGCAATTCCGCAGGATGTGTTGAACATACACATAAACACGATTAATGCGGTTAAAACTGTTTACGGGATTGATGTAATCGGGTATGAGGTTACGCAGGCGCCTGTGGGTGTTGAGTTTTTGCTTAATAGGGTTTCTGCCGGAAGTGTGCGAAACATTGAAACGCTTATTGAGGCTTCCAAAAAGCTTCTTGCGGCCGGCGCGGACGCGATTGCGCTTGTGTGTTTGTTTGAAGACCCCGAGAGTGTAAACCCGGATTATGCGCAAGGCTGCGGGGTTGACCCGGTCGGAGGGGTTGAAGCGATTGTGTCGCACTATGTTTCGCGTGAATTGAGGGTTCCGTGCGCGCACTCGCCCGCGTTTCGTGATTTCACAATAAGTCCGGCGCTTGTGGACGCAAAGTCTGCGTCCGAATATATTACGCCGACATTCTTACCGTGTGTGCTTTTGGGATTGGACAAGGCCCCAAAGTTGGTATCCCCCCTTAATCCCCCCTTGCAAGGGGGGCAAAATTCAGTTATAAGCATAAACCATTTAGATTTTCTTATTATGCCATATGATTCGCTGGGCTCAACACCCGTGTTTGAGGCTGTGAAGCGCGGGATTACTGTCTATGCGGTTCGTGAAAATACCACGGCATTAAATGTTACTGCCGAATCCCTCGGGCTCGCAGACAAAATTATTGAAGTTCAATCATATCAGGAATGTTTTCAACTTTGTAAAACATCTGCGCGGCTTTGACAAAGTTTTCAGGGGAGGAGCTTGTGTAGAAGTTTTCTTCCCCCTCATCCGCCCTACGGGCACCTTCTCCCACCTTGGGGAGAAGGGCAGAGGCCAGATATTGTGCGAAGTATGTTGACGGGTCGATGAACATGTCAGCAGGCGCAAACTGCGTAAGCAAAGGCAGCAAATAAGGATAGTGCGTGCACCCAAGCACAATTTTTTCAGGCTTGAATTTAAGCATTTTTTCAAGCGGTTTTCGGATTAGGTCAAGACCCTCACCCCTGCCCCTCTCCCAGAGGGAGAGGGGTACAGAACCCTCGACCATTTGAACCCACTCAGGCGGTGCGATTTCCAAAACCTCCATGCAAGGACACAGCTTTTGGATTTCGCGCGAATATGCACCGGAATTTACCGTCGCCTTTGTTGCAAACACCCCGAGTCTTTCCACCGGAAGTTCAGCCAAAACCCCCGCAACCGACTGGATTACAGGGTAAATCTTAAAATTGTAATTGTCTTTTAAT
>JAIRZW010000001.1 GCA_031267015.1 Heliobacteriaceae bacterium
ATAGTAACATGCTTTGGCAGTACTGCCAGAAACGTTAAGTCTGCGGTAAAACAGTGCCGCGAACAGGGCTTGAAAATCGGATTTTTCAGACCTGTTACGCTGTTCCCGTTCCCGAACGCACGTTTGAATGAGCTTGCGGATACAGCGAAAAAAATCATTACTATGGAAGTCAACATGGGCCAAATGGTTAATGACGTAAGGCTTGCAGTAAACGGCAAAGTTCCGGTGGAGTTTTTCGGAAAACCGGTCGGAACACCGCCGACAGTGGAAGAAATAGTTGAGGAAATAAAAAATGGCTGTCCAGACCTTTAAAATACCGGATTCAATACTTGAGGGCATGAAATATCCGTTCTGCCCGGGCTGCGACCATGGCGTTGCAATCCGGCTTGTGGCAGAGGTTCTGGACGAATTAGGCGTCAGAGAAAAAGCAATCACGGCAGGTTCTGTTGGCTGTTCAGTGTGTATTTATAATTTGCTTAATGTAGATACAATTGAGGCGCCGCATGGCCGCGCGCTTGCTGTTGCAACAGGCGTAAAACGCGCAAAGCCTGATAAATTTGTATTCACGTATCAGGGCGACGGCGATTTTGCTTCAATCGGGCTTGGCGAAAGCCTTCACGCAGCGCTTCGCGGAGAAAACATAAGCACAATCTGCATAAACAATACAACTTTCGGCATGACCGGCGGCCAGCTCGGGCCGACAACCTTAATCGGCCAAAAAACAACAACATCGCCGAACGGACGTACAGCGGATATTTACGGGTATCCTATTAAGATAGCCGAGCATGTGGCTTTGTGCGGCGGAACAGCTTTCAGTGCACGGGTTTCACTCGACACTGTTGCGAATATAAGAAAAGCAAAACAGGCAATAAAAAAGGCTTTTCAAATGCAGATAGAAGGAAAAGGGTTTGGGTTTGTGGAAATTTTAGCCACCTGCCCTACAAACTGGAAAATGAGTCCCCAAGAGGCTCACGAGCGGGTTAGAGGCGAGATGGCGGAAGTCTTTGCGCCGGGAATTTATAAGGAATAAGACAATGGAATACGATTTTATTATAGCCGGATTTGGCGGACAAGGTGTTTTACTGGCGGGCGAAGTGCTTGCAACCGCGTTTATGGATGACGGGAAATATGTGACCTGGTACCCGAGCTACGGCGCTGAAATGCGCGGCGGTACGGTAAATTGCGAGGTTGTTATGAGCGGCATAGAAGTCAGCGCGGTAAACAAAAAGGAAATCGACTTTCTAATCGCGCTTAACCAGTTGTCTTTTGACAAGTTTATATCAAAAGTTAAAAAGGGCGGAATGGTGATTGCGAACTCATGTCTTGTACGCGAAATCCGGGCATGCGTGGATAATTGTCTTGCAGGCAGCAGCTCACTACATTTACCGCCGCGCGCGGATATAACCTATCTTTTCGCGCCTATAACAAAGCTGGCAGAGAGCGTCGGAAATATTAAGCTGGCTAATGTATTAGCTTTAGGGATTTTGGCTAAAGCAAGCAAACTGGTTTCGGTTGAGTCGCTTGTGCATGCGCTTGAAATCGTGCTTCCTGTACACCGCCGCAATCTTTTGCCGCTTAATATAGAAGCGTTAAAAATCGGCTATGCGTATGATTTAGTGCCGGTTTAACTGCAAGAGGGGCCTTATATACCTTCTTCACACACGAAAATCGCAGAATAACGATTTTCTATCGTGTTCATAAGGTATATAAGGCCCCTCGTTAAATTTCCCCTAAAGAGTTGATTTAAAATTTCAAAAAAATCATTATTATAAATATGTTATGAAAAAAGAAATCCTAAATTCGATAAAAGAAAAAGAGTTACAACTGGCCAAACTCAAAGTGCATGTCGAAAAAAGCTCTATTTGTTCGGAATTATATAACAAAGTTGTTTTAGAAAAAGCCATTCTGAAAAAAGAACTGGAAGCCATGAACAGCAACGTTTTTGTGGAGAACATCAAGCGCCTGCTTCCCGGCAAAAAGCTATACATCTGCGATTATTTTAAAAAATAGGTTAAGAGATAATGGAGCTGGATGATTTAAAAAGGAATTTATGCCGGATTTGCGGAAATTTTGATGACAACAAGATTTATACGGCACGCGAGATGATGTTTGGCTTCCGTCATGAGTTTGATTACATTGAATGTTCAAAATGCGGCTGTGTTCAGATTGTGGAAATACCTAAAAATATCAATAAGTATTATCCGCCGAACTATTACTCTTTTAGATTCAAGCCCGGCCCGAAATTACCGTTTATCGAGAGATTTAATTTATTCTCCAAACGAATCCGAAAAGAAGATGTTAATAATTGGTGTATAAATTATATGCAGGACCATATAAGCTATCGTGACAAGATAATTGACGTTGGCTGCGGCAGCGGCAAACTTATTTATCATATGAAAAATGCGTGGTTAAACGTTTGCGGTTATGACCCTTTTATTAAAGAGAAAATTGTCCATAACAACGGCGTTGTTATTTATAAAGATATTAATGAGATTAAAAACAAGAAATTTTCCGTAGTCATAATGAAGCATTCGTTTGAGCACATGAGCAATCCGCAGGAAATGTTTAATCTGGTGAGCGAAAAGCTTTTAAGCAAAAACGGCAAGTTTATTTTAAGCATTCCTCTTGCCCTTTGGGCTTGGAAGAAATACCGGACAAACTGGGTTCAGCTTGACGCTCCGAGACACTTTTTCCTGCATACGCCCGAAAGTGTAAGAATCCTCGCAGGCAATTCGGGGTTTAGAATAAACGAGGTTACTTTTAACTCAAACGCCTTTCAATTTTGGGGAAGCGAGCAGTTTGTAAAAGATATTCATTTAGAATCAAAGGAGTCTTATTTTTGCAACCATAACAAAGAAGCGTTTACTCGTGAGCAGATAATTGGCTTCCGTCGTCAGGCGAATGAGTTAAATCAACTTCATCAGGGCGACCAGGCAACATTTATTTTGACGAGATAATTGCAAAGTTGTATAGTGTCAAGTGATACTATATAAAAGGTGTGTTATAATTAGTAATATGATTAAGTCATTCAAGCACAGCATGCCGCAAAATTACAGTTAATTCTTACATATCTTAACGGTATGGATGATTTAGATTATCACTAAGAACACAAAGGAGTAAAACTATGGACATGTACAACCCTGCCCACCCCGGTGAAATATTAAAAGAAGGATATCTTGATGAATTAAATATATCAATAGCCGCAGCCGCGTTAAAACTGGGTGTGTCGCGTAAAACTTTATATGATTTGATAAACGGGAAAAGCGCTGTATCATCTGAAATGGCATTGAAAATAGCTAAGGCCTTTAACTCGGATGCTACTTTTTGGTTGGATTTGCAGACCCAGTATGACCTTTGGCATGCCAGACAGCGCGTTGACCTGAGCAAAGTTCAGGTAATGTACGGCAAATAAGCGGTAAGCTTTTTTCAAGGACGATTATCCGTGGAAGTTCTAAGAAAAAAGTTTATATATTTCAATATCAAGCGATGCCGAAAGTTTTAAAAGCGTGTCGAGGCTTGGTTTTTTTTCAGCACGTTCAATTTCTCCGAGAAAATAATCGTCAATATTTGAATTTTCGGCAAGCTGAGCAATGGTAAGATGCTTTTTCTTTCTCAAGAACCTTATTTTAG
>JAIRZW010000017.1 GCA_031267015.1 Heliobacteriaceae bacterium
CTGGTCGCCTAAACCTTCCGAGAATGTCTGCTCATTCACAGCGGTTTTCTGTTCAGGATCGTAGATTATGCTGAATTTCTCAACCGGCGCCTGAATCAGCGACGTGCTTACGGTCACGATATAATTATCTTTTCCCACAAGCCTGTCAAGCTGCGCCGCAACTTTTTGCTGCATGTACTTGTCGTTCTCCTCAAGCTTTTGAAGCATTTCGTCCTCAGCGTTCATAATGCTGTGGTATGTGTTTCCGTTTGTGTCTGTAATTGCGATGTTTTCAGCTTCCAAACCGGTTACGCTGCCCAAAAGCAGGTTTGAAACCGCCTTGATTTTTAATGTGTCAAGCTTTGCACCGTTGTCCACAGAAAGCTGAACCGTTGCAGTAACAGGCTTTTTCATGGACGTAAACATGGTATCTTCTGGAATCGAAATGAACACAGACGCGTCATTAACCCCTTGAATATTACGTATCAGGCGCGAAAGTTCACCGTTAATCGCGCGTGATAACCGGATTTTCTTGTCTTCTTTTGTGGAAGTAAAGTCGCCCTTGTCAAAAATCTCAAGCCCGACGTTTTTGTCCATCATGCCGCTTTGCACGATTTGGATAATCGCGAGGTCACGCTCCGTGTCAGTGCATTTCTTTTTTTGCGGTGTGCATTTGTCTTTGTTCAGGTATAAAATAGACTTTGTACCGTCAATCCGTCTGTCTGCGGTAATATTATGTCTTGCGAGCAGCGCCTGAATCTCAAGCGCTTTGCCTGCGTTGTCTGTTGTAACCAGATCAACGTTGGTCTTAAGCGGTTCGCCGGTGGTTCCCGCCGGAGCTTTTTTAGAACCCTTTACAACCCCGATAGTTATGAAAAGCGCCAGTAACAGCACTATCCCGCCGATAATCCCGTATAATAAAGGTTTGTTCTCTAAAATCTTTGAAAAATCCATGTTGTTCCCTTGTCTGTGTTTTACATTGATGGTTTATGATTAACAAACTTTCAACCATCAACTCTCAACTTTATTTTACACCTGAATCTGCATAATTTTGTCATACGCCTGTATGACTTTTCCGGTAATTTGCGTTGCAACGTTAACGCTTATTTCGGATTTGGCCATAGCTGTCATAACATCGTGGATGTCAACGCCCTGTTTTCCGGACATAACGTCTTTGAGCAGGTTATCAGGCGCATTTAGCTCGGTGTTGAAGTTTTCAACAAGCCCTGAGAAAACCGTCTTAAAATCAGGGGTATTGGGGTCTTCAACCCTTCCCATTCTTGCTGACGGCATGCTGCCGATTCCGGTATCAAGCTTTGTGTGCTGGATTCTGCCTGCCAGGTCATATTGCGGATAAAAACTTTGCATAATTCACTGCCTTTCTAACACTATCATAACGTATTTTATTTTAATTTATGCACTTCTGCACGCAAAAATCATACAAACTACGTAGATTTCCACGCCTCTTTGTTTATTAATGATTAAGTGAAAAAAGTCATGATATTAAGAAATGTAACAATTTTACTGTGTGGCTAAAGATTTTTTTAAAAGTGCCGTAAAGGCATGTGGAAAAAGGGAAAAGTCAAAATTTGCGGTCAGGATTAATTTAATCCTGATTTTTTTTAACTAAGCACCTCAATGCACTCGTAATCTGTGAGGTACGGCAGGTGCTTTTCGGTGATTAGTTCGCCGGGAAGCAGAATCGCAATGCCCGGCGGGCATTCGGCAATGACTTCTGCCGAAATCCGTCCGACAGCCTGTGTTTTCGGAATTGTTTCTTTCGGCGAAAAATACGCATCGCGCGGGCTCATCCTTATTATCGGCGTAAGCATCGGCATGTGCTTCTTGTGCTCAAGATAACAAATGTCCGTGTATTGGGTCTTATCAATCTTGTGAAGGCATTCAGCCAGGTATTCAAAGTCCTTGCGCGTGTTGCCCGGGTTGGACAGAAGCAAAAGCCCCGCGTCCGAAGCGCTTTCGACCTCTATGCCAAATTCTATTTCTAAAATTGATTCTAAGCGCACGCCCGAAAGCCCGTCAACTTTAATAAAGATTTTTGTTACGTCTGTTTTGAAGCCGAAATCAGGCTGGAGGTGGTGAATCTTTTCCATTTTGTCGATTTCGCGCCGCAAAAATTTCGCATTGGAAACCGCCCTGCGGATTTGCTTTGCCCCGCGCGGGCTTTGAAGATTCGCGCGCGCAGCGTCAAGACTTGCGAGCAAAAGCATTGAAGGGCTTGTTGTGTGCAGAAGCTTAAGAGCTTTTTCAACTGCGTCCCCGCTGATTAGCGAATCATGCGCAATATGAAGCATTGAGCTCTGGCTCATGCTTCCGCCGGTCTTGTGAAGCGAGTGCAGCACCGCGTCTGCGCCAAGCTGCATTGCAGGCGTCGGGAGCGAATCGTGGAAGTTCCACAGACACGCGTGCGCTTCGTCCACAATCAACGGCACTTTGTATTTTTTGCAAATCGCTGAAATCGACTTAACATCTGACATTACGCCTTCGTATGTCGGGTTTGTAAGCCACACAAGCCCTATATCGTCGTGAGATTTAAGTATTTCCTCAACGCTTTCGGGCGAAACCTGCCCCCACAGCCCCCATTCATCAAGCCTGTGTGGTGTAAGCCAAAGCGGTTCAGCGCCGGAGATTATTAAACCGGTTAAAATCGAGCGGTGGCAGTTTCTGTTAGTAACTATTTTTTGGCCTTTTTTGGTCAAGCCCATTCCGAACGCGAGGTTTCCGGCAGTCGAGCCGTTAAGCAGGAAGAAAGTTCTTTTCGCTCCGAAAGCTTGCGCGGCAAGCTCTTGGGCTTCTTTTACCGGGCCTGTGGCAGGGTGAAGGGTTCCGAGGTTGTCAAATTCGTCCGTGGTGTCGACGGCAAGCGCTTTTTTGCCGATTAACTGCCGAAACTCGGGCAGTGCAGCGCCGCCTCTTGTGTGACCCGGGATATGAAACTGATGCATCGGGGTTTCATAATATTTTTTCAGGGCTTCTACAAGAGGGGCTTTAATTTTTGAGGTTTTATCATTTCTTATTGTCTTTTTCATACACACATTATAATACAAAAATTTTGGCTTAGTATTGCATGATTTTAAAAAGTATGCTATACTGGTTTTTTGCAAAAATTTTATGCCGTTAATTATATGCCGTTAAATAAAATAAAGAAAGGACTATCTATGAAAAAAGGTTTTACCTTGGCCGAAGTATTGATTACTTTGGGAATTATTGGAATTGTTGCTGCATTAACTATGCCAAGCCTGGTTACAAAGTACAAAGAAAAAGAAACTGTAGTTAAGCTCAAAAAAGTTTATTCGATTCTTGACAATGCCATGAAAATGGCCATAAATGAGCAGGGTGTAATAGCTGATCAGTGGGGGCTTGTATATGGAGAGCCGCAAACATTTGTTGATATTATTTCACCGTATCTTAAAATAACTAAAAATTGCCGCATCAGTGCCGGTTGTTTTGCTTCGGGTACATATCATTCATTAACAGGGCAAAATGCCTACTTTGGGGACACTGCTACAAATTTTTCGAAATTTATACTAAGTAACGGTACCTCAGTAGCTGTTTGGATGCAGCCTACCAGCACCTTTCTCGGAACTTTAGTTATTGATTTGAATGGTAAAAAAAGTCCCAATACAAATGGTAAAGATGTATTTTGGTTTCAAATTTTGAAGGACAGAATTATACCGACAGGCATTGAGGATGACGATACCTATACATTTGATAGTTGTAATCTGACAAAAACCGGTTTCGGAACCGGCCGCGGCTGCACAGGCTGGGTAATCTACAATGAAAACATGGACTATCTGCATTGCAACGATTTAAGCTGGAGCGGCAAAACAAAATGTAAAAATTTGTAACATTCAGGGTTTTGAGAACAATTTTTTAGCACTACTGTTTTTAAAGAAAATAGAAAGGTTTAAGTGTGAAAAAATGTCGATTAATTCAGTAGAAGCTGCAAATTTGTTAAGCAGAAGTCAATCTTACGCGGCAGCTCCCGCAGCGGTTCCGCAGGCAGCCCCTCAAGCCCCTAAAATTCCGAATGATACTTTTGAGGGCAAAAAGAAGCGCAATATTATGCCATGGATATTTGGCACAGGCGCACTAATCGCACTTTGCGCAACCATAGCACACGGCGGTAACAAAGTAGCTAAAACTTTTGAAGATTTCAGGAAAATGTTTAAAGTTAATGCCGGCTCAGGCAGCGCCGTTTCCGGCGGTAAAGAAAAACTTTCATCAAATGTTGATAAAATAGTTTGGCAAAAAAGTTCTGAACTTTCGGCGCCTCCTTTAAGTGAACTTGCGGGAATGGATAAAGTTAAAGCTCAATTTGACAAATTTGTAAAACTTGTTAATATAGATAATCAATCTCCTGACTTATTTAGAAAAGGCGCCGGCAAATCTAAACGCTTTAGCTTTGTTTTGGAGGGACCTTCAGGAACCGGTAAAACATTTATAGCAGAATCGCTTGCTAAATCACTTGATGCGGATATGGTTTCTATAAATGCGTCAGATATTTTATCAAAGTATGTAGGAGAGGCCGAAAGCGGATTTAGTGCTGCTTGTGAGGCTATTATCAAGCATGCGGAAGTTAACCCTAAAAAGCAAATAGTTGTATTTTTTGATGAACTGGAAGGGCTTTTCAGAAGCCGCACGGCAGAAGGCGGAAGCGAACACAACTCCAGAATGGTTAATACAATTTTACAAGAATTAGACAAACTTAAAAAACAAAATAAAGCAACAAATAATATAACGGTTATAGGTACTACAAATGTTTACAACAATCTGGATACGGCTGTTCAAACAAGGCTTAAAAATCCTATATATATCGGTTTGCCGGACAAAGATACCATTGCAAAGGTTCTTGAATACCAATTGGATAAAGCACAAAATTTAGAAATACCTAAAGGGACCTTTGATTACACTAAATATGGCGAAATATTAACAAGTGAAGCTGCAAAATCAAAACAAATCAATATGCGTGATTTGGAAAATATCGCCGAAAAATACGAAAACTTCCTGCGTCTGAATAAAAATAATACGCATAATGTTAGTAAGCTTACGGAAATAGTGAACGATTATTTGGCAAGTAAAATCGTAGAAAAAGCCGTATAATTTAAATCAGCGTTTCCAATTCTTCTTCCATAAGGCTTTTTTGAAACTGCTCGCATTCGTCGATTAATTCTAAAAGCACGGCGTATTTTTCGCTATGCAACACTAACGCTAAATCAATGTTTCCGATATATTCTATCCGGTAATAATCCGGCGCCTTCTCAAGTATCGAAATTAAACCGGTTTCCTCAAAAATGCTGAACAGAAGTTCAAACACGGCATAAGACTTGCCCAAAAAGCTTGCGCAGCGGCGCAATTCAACCTTGCCGCCATTGCTGTTGTGCGCGAATTTCAACATCCCGCTCACAGTCTTTAAAAAGTCTTTTTCATCAAAAGTTCTTATTTCGTAATTCATAAAATGCACGGCCGACGGGCTTGCCTGCTCCAGAATCCGCTCAAACGTGTCTCTGTCCGCTGGATAATCAAAAAACATCAGAGAATCGCATGTTTTCAGCTCGTCACGGGTTACAATGTTCCTGCTGAGGCACTTAAACGGCTGTAACGTATCTAAAACCGGTTTGCTTTCGGCGAAAATAGCAATGCTTTGGCCTGAATTCTTGATATAATCCTCAACCTGCGGCAAAATCCCGGTTTTTTTGCGGTGGTCGTAGAATTTCAGCTTGTAAGAAACTTCCTCCTCGTGCAGACAATCCGAATGAATATCGTCGATAATCAGCTGTACGCTTGTGTTTCCGTTATATTCGTTAAGCTGCGGGTGAAAAGCAATGTCCAGCGTATCGCCCGCCACAAGCCCGACGTCACCCTGCCCCCAGCGTACGCAGGTAAGGGGAGGGAGGGATTCTCCGGCAATGCACGTAAGCCGTAAATGGTCTTTGTTTTCGCCCATTAGGCGTTTTTCTTTTATTTTAAGGTTTTTGACTGAAAAAACCGGACTCGGATTGCCCGCGCCAAACGGCTCAAGCTGCGAAATCTGCGCCACAAGGTTTTCGTCGATTTCGTCCGCGCTGAGGTCTAAATCAATATTAATAAACGGTTTCAGCTCTTTCCCTGCTGAAATCTCTTTAATAGTCCTATTTAAGGCGGCTTTAACTTCGTCAAAAGACCCGGTAAATGAACACCCTGCGGCCATTGCGTGCCCGCCGAACCCGTCAAAAAGCTCCGCGTTTGCGTTTAAAACATCATACAAATGGATTCCCTCAATGCTGCGTGCAGAACAGCGGTACTGCCTGGTTTCCTCGGAATACGTCATTAGAAATGCGGGTTTGTAATACTTTTCAACCAGTTTCGACGCGACAATCCCGATAATCCCGATATGCCAGTCTTTGTTGAACAAAACAATCGCAGGATTACGGTCATTCACGAGCATGGCTTCCGCCTCCATAACCGTTGTGCGGCAAAGCTCCTGACGGATTTTGTTAAATTCGTTAAGTGATTGAACCGCCATTTCAATTTCTGCCTTGTTGTCGGAAATAAGGATTTTCATTGCCTGTTCAGTGGTTTCAAGCCTGCCGGAAGCGTTAATGCGCGGCGCAATCCCGAACGCAATGTTTTCGGCTGTAATCCCTTTTTCCGGCTTATATCCGGCGCTCTCTAAAAGCCTCGTAAGCCCGTAATGCTTGCCCTGCGCGATTAAGTCGAGCCCCTTTGCAACAAAATACCTGTTTTCGCCGATTAGCGGCACAACGTCGGCAACCGTTCCGACTGCCACAAGCGGCAAAATTTCGGAAATGAAACTTACGTCATTCCGGAAATGACTGCTTGTTGACGCTTTAGCGTCATTACAAGCTGCATTATCCGGAATCTCTTTATTTAAAAGCGCCTGCGCAAGCTTAAACGCGACCCCGACTCCGGCAAGCGACGCAAGATAGTTTATTTCGCGCGCGCAAAGGCTTTCATCAAGCGC
>JAIRZW010000028.1 GCA_031267015.1 Heliobacteriaceae bacterium
ATAGGTAGGCTTATTGCCCGCAAACCGTGTATCAGGCCAGTCCTGCAAAATCTGGTCATAAGCAGCTTTTTGCACGGTGTCGGTCGGGTCATAAAGTTCCACCTTGCGGTTGCCGACGTATGCAGGAACATCTTTTGCTCTGTAATACTCGTTGGCATCGCCCGTACCTGCGAGGTTTGCTCTTGTTGTGAAGTGCATCAGGCTGTCAGTGTCAGTCAGCCAGAAGACATCAGCATCAGCAACACTGCTCAAAACAGGATAATCCTCTTTAAGTTTTGTCCAATCCGCTAACTGCGCGGGGTCGGCCGGGTTATAAGCCTGATACTGTGTCGGGGTGCCGTTAATGTTTTTGAAGTAATTTGTACCGTCAAACGTAATATCCGCACGCGGAACTTTATCTGTATTTGAGGTATCGCCAATTGCTACCTGCGGATTTGCGAGTTTTTGCTGAACTCCTGTGTAGATATCCGCATAGTGGAAATGGGTTACCATATAGTTGTATCCGTCAGGGTCGTTTTTAAGTTCGGAAACTTTGGAAATTGTTTCGCTGTAAAGCCCGTCCTGATAAGAGTATTGCAAAACCGTGAAATCCTGCGTGCTCGGCGGCGTCGGAACTTCAAGCGCCAAAAGTTCGTTAAATGTATTCGCACTCTGGTTTGCCAAAGCTGTACGCGCCTGGTTTATTTGCTGACCTTCATACTCATCGTTAATTTTTCTTGCTGTCAAGCCTAAATATCTTGCCTGGGACGCTGCCATACCCATAAGGTTTTTCTCCTCTTTTTTTTCTTACTCGCTCGCTTTTAGCGGGTCTTCGGCCGTCGCCTCCGCGCCGTCCTGCGCCCTCTGCTCGCTCGCGCAAACTACCTGTTTTTTATATAATGACAATTTTATATAAGTCAACAATATAATTATACGGTAATTTAGAGGAAAAAAATATCGAAAAACGCCAAAATCATTCGTTTGGTGTAGGGTTACCAAGGGTAATCGTCTTTGATTTCCCAACCGTCTTGCATAATCAACGCAGCACACCAATATCCATATCCATCCTTTCTGCAGGCACGAATACGATTTCCGTTTATCAATTCATTTCTAGTAAGATGCTCCGGATTTGCATACATTCCACTAATAATTGCACTTCCGTTTGGTATCAGTCCATGCTTTGCTGAAATCACAAAAAGAAAAAAATCCTTGCCATACGTATTAGGTCCCTTTTCTCCATTTATATCAATCATTATATCTTTAGCATCATTAAACATAAAACTGCCAATAGATACATGCACGCCATTTATGGACAATAATGAATGCCCTGTAAGCGTTGTTGTGTTGTAAGCTCTAGTCCCGTCAAGAAATTTATAATGCAATTTATTATCAATAGTAGTAGTGCTTACAGCCTTTAAATTTTTTAAATATTTCGCCAAATATGTATCAAGAAATGCTGCCGCAGACAGGCTGTAATTCCAATTTTCAAGTGAACCGTTATCAATTTCAGAAAGCATTATGACTTGGGTTAATTCAGAATAAGTTTTTTTAAGCCTTATAGCCGTTTGTTTTTTCTGATAATTTGCAATCAGGCTTGGCAGGGTTAATGTAGCAACCACACCAATGATACCAAGGATGATTAAAACCTCAGAAAGCGTAAACCCTTTCATGCCACTGCGTTCCTTGCAATGATACCCCATAAAACCCCGGCCAGAGCTTAAATAAGGTAGCCCCCCCCCCGTGGAAACCAAGTCATACCAACAGTTTTCGTTGTTCTGAACATGTTATTCCCTTTCAGTTTGCTCGTCTTGGGCTTTTTCTTGGGCTTTCTTTTTGGCTTTCGGTTTCGGCTCCCCAAGCTCCTCTACGCCAATGTCGCCGTTTGGCTCGCGCACAGACAGCGCAATCCGTTTGTCTGTCGGGTTAAATTTTAGAATATAGGTCATAATCTTGTCGCTGACTTTGACAATGGTGTCGTTTTGGTTCTGGTACTCTACAACTTCGTTATGCGGCAAAAGCGCTTCCACGCCCGGGAAAACTTCTACAAACGCGCCAAAATGCTTGATTCTGGTTACGGTACCTTCAACTTTGTCGCCTTCTTTAATCTGTTTTTCAGCTTCCAGCCATGGGTCCGGCTCAAGATTTTTAAGGCTGAGGCTTACGCGCTGCTTGTCGTGGTCTACCGCAATAACCTCAACGTCAATCTTATCGCCAACATTCAAAATGTCAGTCGGATGGTCAATCCACCGCCACGAAAGCTGCGAAAGCGGAAGCAGTCCGTCGATTCCGCCTAAATCAATAAACGCGCCAAAGTCTGTAATCCTTACAACGTCGCCCTTAACAACCTGGCCGGGTTCGATTTGCGAGAATACATTCTTTCTGACTTCAAGAGCTGTGTCCTCATAAACTTTTTTGTTAGACAGGATGAAGTTGCTTTGCTGAGGGTCGAGCGTGAGGATTTTAACCTCAATTTTGCCGCCGACTTCAAGGTCGCTTTCTTTCACGCGCAGCTGTGAAGACGGCACAAACCCTCTCACGCCGGAGATTTCAACAAGAATCCCGCCCTTAACGATTCCCGCAATTGTGCCCAGAATTGTTTCGTCAGCGGCTTTTGCTTTTTCAAGCTCCTGCCATGCATAAGCCTGATCAACCTTTTTGCGCGAAAGAAGGAATTTTCCGTCCTCATCTTCTTCTCTTATAATAAGAAATTCATATTCTTTGCCTTTTTCAAGCTTGCTTTCGACGCTCTCGTCCTTGTCTGCCGCCTCGCGGTTCGGAACGACCGCGATTGTTTTCGCCCCGATATCTACCATTGCACCCTGGCTGTCATAACCGCACACAATACCTTTAACCAAGTCACCTTTCTGGAACTTGTAATCATACTGTTTCAGTAATTCTTCAAAATCTAATTCTTTAGATGTCATTTTTCTGCTCCGGACACAATAATAATTCTTAAAACCTATTCTAGCAGACGTTTGTCGATTTGTAAAGCTTTTGTAAATTTACTTAACATTTCTTAAGGCTTTTTAAGGCGTTTTAGAATGCTCGCGAATAAAGTTGATATTTCTTCAGGAGTGCCTTTTTTGTTAAGAACCTTGTCAAACAGCTTAAAACCGCCTTTTTCTTTAATCATTATATCCAGATTCAGCGCATTTTCGCCTACGGTAAATCTGTAAAAAGCGTCCCCTATGCCCTGTAAATCATAAACCTGAACCTTTGCATCAGGCATATGCAACTTATTTCTGACGCTTAATCCGTCAGCTTCTAAAAGATAGTTTGGATGTGGCTGCAAATAGTTTACGCCGTCGATTGTAGTCATTATTTTCTCCTTTTGGTTATTTAAAAAAAGAAAAAAATAATTTTTGACAGCTGAGAAAAATATCGTAACAAAAATTAAAGTATATTTAATACTCGTTAGGATTTTAACGAGTTAATCAGCTTGGTTATTGTGTTTTCCTGCACCGTAATCTCGTCAATGCGCGCCGTCGTCTGCTCAATAAGCTCTTTTGGCGCGTTTGCAACAAATTTTGCGTTGTTCATCCGGCCCGAAAGCGAATTTTTCTCGGCTGTGAGTTTGTCTAATTTCTTCTGCTGGCGCACGATTTCTTCGTTTAAGTCGATTAAGTTTTCCAGCGGAATAATGATTTTCGATGCTGACACAATCGCTGCCGCTGACTTTTTCGGCGCCTCATACGCAGTGTAGGCGATGTTTTCCACCCGCGCAAGCCGTTTGATATAAGCTTCAATCGCCTCGAAAACCGGTTTTTCACCCGCTTCCGCCTGAATTTGGATATCAAATCTCACTGAAGGTGCTATATTAAAGCTCTGGCGCACATTTCGCAGCGATTTAATCGTCTCAAACACAAGCTCCATTTGCTTGGCTTCTTTTGCAAAAGCCAATTTGGCGTTGTATTGCGGGAAGTCGGCAACAATAAGCGCCGAATTTTCCCTCTCCCTCCGGGAGAGGGGCAGGGGTGAGGGTAATAACTGCCAGATTTCTTCTGTTATATGCGGCATAATCGGGTGAAGCATACGCAAAGCCCCGTCCAGAACATGTTTTAAAACACGCCGGGTATTTAATTTAGTTGCGGCGGTCAAGCCGTCAGGTTCATTTTCTTGCAGTTGTATTTTTGCAATCTCAACGTACCAGTCACAAAAATCGTTCCAGAAGAAATCGTACAAAATATGCGCGGTTTCACCGATTCGGAAGTCTTTGATGTTCCCGTTAACCTCTTTTGCGGTTGAATTTAGCTTGTCTAAAATCCATGTGTCTGCTATTGTCAATGAATCAAGGTCAATCGGCTCGTCGTCAACGCCGTCGAGGTTCATGAGCACGAATCGTGACGCATTCCAAATCTTGTTCGCGAAATTTCGGCCGTATTCAAAGCGTTCGTCGCTTATTTTAATGTCCTGCCCGCCGTAAGTGCAAAGCGACGTAAGCGTGAATCTTAGCGCGTCACAGCCGTATTTGTCGATTAAAACAACCGGGTCGAGTGTGTTGCCTTTGGATTTTGACATTTTTTGGCCTTTTTCGTCGCGTATCAGGCCGTGGATGTAAACAGTCGAAAACGGCGCTTTTCCGGTGAATTCCAGCCCCATGGTTATCATGCGCGCAACCCAGAAAAAGATTATGTCAAAACCTGTCACAAGCGTGGTTGTCGGGTAGAATTTTTTATAATCCGGGTGGTCTGTGTTTGGCCAATGCATCGTAGAAAACGGCCACAGGCCTGATGAAAACCAAGTATCCAGCACGTCGCTGTCCTGTTCGTAATTTTCCGGGTCTGGGTTTTCTTTTGCCACAACCATTTCGCCCGTGGTCTTGTGGTAATACGCCGGAATCTGGTGACCCCACCACAGTTGGCGCGAAATACACCAGTCGCGGATGTTTTCCATCCAGCCAAGGTAATTTTTTGTCCAGCGCTCAGGCACAAACTTAATCCGGCCGTCATGCACAGCCGCAATCGCGTCTTTTGCCAAAGGCTCCATTTTTACAAACCTCTGGTGGGACAAAAGCGGCTCAATTGTTGTGTGACAGCGCTGGCATTTGCCTACATTGTGCTCGTGGTCGCGCGTGCGAAGCAAAAAGTTATTATA
>JAIRZW010000099.1 GCA_031267015.1 Heliobacteriaceae bacterium
TATTACACAAGGCGCCGCTTTTCACAAGCGGCGCGCTTTTTGATTTTTGCAAGTGTTTTTAACATTAAATTTACAAAAATTTAGTAAATTTTTCCCAGAAAAATAAATATACATTTACCCCCCGAAACTCGTATTAAATCACACTTTACATTTTTCACTAAAAATCAATTGTAAAAAAAATGGCATGGAGGGGGCAAATATATATATATTTTTTTTATTTGTTCTATGATTGTTTGTACGAACCTTTTGGACGAATCTTTGGGGATACATCCTTAGGCGTAAAATTAATCCATCTTTAGAAGGATTAAATATCATAGGCATGCCGTTTAAAATACATGCAGAGAGAGATTTTGGAGGTAGTACTCAGTGTTAGAACATGGTTATATACAAATCTATACAGGAGACGGTAAAGGGAAAACAACTGCATCACTCGGGCTTGCGCTCAGAGCGCTCGGTCACGGCTGGAAAGTCCTTATTATCCAATTTACAAAAGGCGACAGTGCAACTTCTTACGGCGAAATAGCGTCGTCTAAGCTTTTTCGGAATAATCTTGAAGTAGTGCAGTTTGGCATGGACAGGGTTGCGTATTCGCACAATCTTTGCATGGAAGACTACAAAGAAGCAAAACGCGGCTGGGAGTTCGCTAAAGAAGCAATCGCGTCCAACAAATACCAGTTAATCATCATGGATGAAATAAACATTTGTACTGCCATGAACATGATAAAAGTTAGTGAAGTAAAAGAGGCACTTCTTAATAAGCCGGAGCATTTGGAGATAGTTTTGACCGGCAGATACGCTCACCCTGAGCTTAAAGCGCTTGCGCATCTGGTAACAGAGATGAAACCTATCAAACACTATTTTGATATGGGAGTTATGGCAAGACAGGGCATTGAGTATTAGCCGCGGGCCGGGGAGGGCGCACGGTAAGAAATTTTAATGTAAATCCTTTTTGTTTCAGAAAATGAAATAAGTGAGCCAAAAGGCTCATTTTTTTTTACCTTAAAGCCCCTCTTGTAAGGGGGTAGGGGGGATTAATTTAGCAAATCAGGCCGTCTTTGTTTTGTACGTTGCAGGCTCTCTTGTCGGCGGAATTCTTCGATTTCCTTGTGGTTGCCGTTTAAAAGCACTTCCGGTACATTTAAGCCTCTGTATTCACGCGGTTTTGTGTAGTGCGGGTACTCTAAAAGCCCGCAGGAAAAGCTGTCCTGATCAGCGGATTCGATTTTGCCAAGCGTGCCTTTGATTTTACGGCTTACAGCGTCCATGATGCAAAGCGCCGGAAGCTCTCCGCCCGTAAGCACAAAATCCCCGATAGAAATTTCGCGCGGCTTGATAATTTCGCGTATGCGTTCGTCAAACCCTTCATAATGCCCGCACAACAGGATTATCCGGTCATATTGCGCAAGCTCGTTCACGATTTTTTCGTTCAAAGGTTCGCCTTGCGGCGTAAGCATGACTGTTATTGAGTTTGGCATGTGTTCCAAACTTTCATACGCATCAACATAAGGCTGCGGCATCAAAACCATGCCTGCGCCGCCGCCATAAGGCGTGTCATCAACTTTTTTGTGTTTGTCAAGCGAGAAATCGCGCGGATTAATTGTGTTTACAGTGATTGCGCTGACCTCAACAGCCCGCTTCAAAATACTGAAAGAGCAATATGTCTGAATCATTTCAGGAAAAAGCGTTATAATATCAAATTTCATATATAACTCCCATGTCATTGCGAGCGACCGGAGGTCGCGTGGCAATCCAGCTTATTTGGGTCTTCTTAAAAGGCTGGATTGCCACGTCGCGACCACCAACGCTCCTCGCAATGACATTTAACATTCAACCAGGCCCTCAATATTGTTTATTGTAACCTTTTGGGCGTCCACATGCGTGACGAGCGCTTTTACAAACGGAACAAGCGAGATTTTGCCGGATTTTGTCTTTACTGCAAGCAAATCGTCAGCCCCGTTGTTCGAAACTCCTGTAATAACGCCCAAATCCTTGCCGCTTTCGTCTGTAACTTTGCGTCCGACAAGGTCTTTTACCCAAAATTCGTCCTGTTCAAGCGCGATTGCCTGCTCGTTAGCATAAAGAAGCTTGCCTTTGTATTCTAAAAGCCCGTTAATTGAGTCGATTCCTGCGAATTTCACAACAGCAAAATTCTTATTCAGGCGGATACGCTCTATCTTAAAGGGTTTGCCTTCAATAAAAACCTCTTTTAATTCACAAAAATACTCACCGGAGAATCCGACTTTAGCTTCGCCGTTAAGTCCGTGAAAGTTCAGGATTTTCCCGACAGAAACCAGTTTATTCATCGGTCTTCTTTTTACGTCCGCGTTTTGGTTTTTCTTCGGTTACTTTTTCTTCTTCTGCGGCGGCCGGTTTCTGTTTGAACTCTGCCGGAAGGTCTGTGCGGTCCTGATTCCAGCGCTGTAAGCCCATTTGAGAGCGGACAAGGCCGATACCTACGTGAACCCGCCACTCATCCATTTTTAACTGGGCCGCAATAATCTTGTGGCAGCCGATTGGAGGCAGTGGCAATAATGGTTCATAAAGATTTTTTATTGCAAAAAGCTGGTCAGGCGAAATCGCCAATTTTCTTTTCGGGAACGGAAGCTTCGGAAGCATTAATTTTTGGCGTATAAGGTTAATGCCGAAAAATACTTTTCTCGGCTCGAGCCCGATTTTTTCGCCGATTACTTCATGCGCATCCGGGTTAGGGAGCGGAAGCATGCCTTTGTAAAGCAATTCAATCTGTTCAAGCTGTTCTCGGCTTACGAGAAGCTGTTTAGGCGCTGAAGGCCGTCTGCCTTGCATTGGTCTTTGCGGCCGGTTTCCGTAACCGCCGCCGCGGTTATCACGGTTGTAACCAGCACCTTGACTTCGGTTTTGATATCCGCCCTGCTGCGGTCTGTTTCCGTAACCACCGCCGCGGTTATCGCGGTTGTATCCTCCGCCTTGCTGCTGCGGCCGGTTTCCATAGCCTCCTGTGCGATTATCACGATTGTATCCGCCGCCTTGATTGCGGTTCTGGTATCCACCACCACCGCTGCCCTGACGGTTATCGCGGTTATACCCGCCCTGCTGGGGTCTGTTTCCATATCCACCGCCGCGGTTATCACGGTTGTAACCAGCACCTTGACTTCGGTTTTGATATCCGCCCTGGCGGTTGTCACGGTTATACCCGTCTTGGCGCGGACGCTGAGGACGCTCCTGATTCTCGCCGCCGGCGCTGTAATAACGCGGAACTTCATCCTGCTGCGGCTGCGGAGCCGCGCTTTCAGAATCTGTTGGCATCATTTCTTTATCAGGATACAGACATTCAGGACAGATAACTCGTTTGGGGTTTTTAGTTTCAAATTCTTGACCGCATTTGATACACTTGTTTACATACATAATTTAATAGCCTCTTAATTTCGTAATCTAGGTTAATTAATAAATTGATAAAATTGCTCCTCATAATAAAAAAAAATAAAAGCGTGATTTGATATTAACACAAAATTAAAATAAATGCAAGGGGTTGTCCACGTTCAACACATATTAGACTTTTTAAATAAGCAATCACCTTACGCAACGAACAGCGAAGTTGTTGTCCTTGCCGTGGTTGTACGAAATGCCACTAGGCAGGTGCACGCGCCATGCGCCGTCCGCATCGCGCTCCTCTGAAGACCAGAAGGAGCCTGAAATGCCGGAGTCTTTGAACGTAAGCAGTTCATTGCGCGTTGGAAGAC
>JAIRZW010000133.1 GCA_031267015.1 Heliobacteriaceae bacterium
GAACAAGCTCCGATGCCAAATGACAGCTTAATCAAAGCGATTGTCAGATGCCACTATTGGCACAAAATGCTAGAAACCGGCAAGGCTAAAAATATCAGCGACCTTCAAAGACAAGAAGGGCTCAAGGATAGAAAGTACATTAGACAAGTCTTGAGCCTAAAATTCCTGCCGCCTGAAATAACCGAAAACATCCTAAACGGAACTCAAGACCGCGACACGAGTGTCCAACAATTATTTAAAATGTGTGCTTGATGCCAAGATGGCCTGTATTAATGTGTTTGTAAAAAAATTTGTTATATAATAAATATCAATGAAAGTTAAGTACCAAAAATGGATAGACAAAATTTGTTCAGAAATGCTTGATTTATCACACTCTGCAAGGGTTTGGGATGAAATCATGACGATTCAAAATAAAAGTAAACATTTTAAAACTTGTGGTCGCCCTTTTCAGCATTGGATGATGCAAAATTATTCTTATAGGATGATAATACAGCTGTCCAGATTAGTAGAACCTGAGTATATCAATGGTGACGGTTTAAGCTTTCATAAATTTCTAACAGAAATTAGAGATAAAAACTATATTTCATTTAAAAGATACACAAAAGAGGAAACTCTCCCTACAGAAGAAGACAACTTGAAGATTTTAAGAGAAAATATAAGTTCCGATGAGGCAATTTCCCTGCCATATACAATTGAGGATGCCATACGGAGTTTTGAAAGTATAACATCTCAAAAATATACGGATACCTGTTTTTGCTGCCTAATTAACAAAGATTTAGAAAAATTAAATATGATTAGAGACAAATTAAAACGTTTCAGAAACAAGGCTATCGCACATCTTACAGATGCGGAAATAAAAAATATACCGACTTTTAAGGATCTTGATGATAACCTAAAAATTTTGAGAAAAATTGCAAACAAGTATAGTGTGTTACTTAATCATTCTCATCAGGTTTTTGAATATGTAGACTTAAATTTGAATAGAATATTTAAAAAAGCTTGGATTGACTAATTATTGTTTTGGCAAGGTGGGGCTAGTGAAATCTCAGAAAGAGAATTTTGGCTATATTTTCTCTGAAAAATTCTAAAAAATACTAAAGAGAATTCTCTTGTGGAAACTGAACCGGCAAAAGCCCGTCCACACGGGAAATTCTCCAATTAAAAAGAGATAGACAATGTCTATCTCTTTTTAATATGGGCCGCAGTGGACTCGAACCACCGACCTCACCCTTATCAGGGGTGCACTCTAACCACCTGAGCTAGCGGCCCGTATCTAAATTCAATTTTACTAATTTTCGCCGCTCAGGTCGTTAGAGTGAATATGGAATACCGTTCGGCTCCGCCTCACTGGGGCCACCTGAGCTAGCGGCCCGTAAATAAATTCAATTATTAGCGAGAATATGCACGGGGTAAGTTTGGTTTTTCGGAGTTTCACTCCATACATATTTCGCAAGTTCAAATGTAACATGAACATTTTTGAAAAGCAAGCACTACTTCTTGAGCCGGAGTGTTACAGACCCATTGTTAACAAGAATAAATTATAACAAACTGTAACGAACCTTGGAAGACTGGACAGTTTGGGAAAACTGTGTCATAATAAATTTTATGGAGGTATATTATGAAAAAATACGCTTTTACTTTAGCTGAAGTGCTAATTACATTAGGGATTATCGGAGTTGTGGCGGCGCTTACCATGCCATCGCTGATTGCGAAACACAAGGAAAAAGAAACTGTTGTTAAGGTTAAAAAGGTTTACTCTGTGTTTTCTAATGCTTATCTGCTTGCGGCGAATGAAGACGGCACTCCTGACAACTGGGGGCTTACCGGTCTTGACCAGGGCGCTGCTGCTCAGGTTGTACTCGACAAATTTGCACCATATCTGAAGCTTCAAAAAAATTGCGGCAGATATATAAGAGGCTGCTTTCCGGATGTTATATATAAATATCTTAACGGGAGCAATTTTTACAATTCCAATTTTAACACCTCACCTACTTATGCCAAGGCTATAATGGCAGACGGAATAATCTTTCGTTTGGCGGGGGACGGCGCCTGCAATACTGCTAATACGCTCTGTGCAGTCTTAATGGTTGACACTAACGGTTTTAAGCCGCCTAACCAATTCGGAAAGGATTTTTTCATTTTTCATGTAAGAACAAACGGTATTGCACCAATCAATACGCCTGACCAAGACCCGAACCTTGCCGACTGTAAAAATTCAGGAGTCTGCACGGCATGGATAATCATCAACGAAAACATGGACTACTTACACTGTAAAGACCTGAGCTGGAGCGGCAAGACTAAGTGCAAATAGCACCGCGCAGCTGACCGCAGGCCGCGGCAATGTCCGCGCCACGCTCAAGCCTTACAGTCACTTTTTTGCCGGACTGCTCAACTATTGACTTAAACCGCATAACCGCGTTGTTTGAAGGCTTTTCATAAATTCCTCCCGTAACCCTCACCTCGTCGCGGCAGATTAATTGCTGCCGCTCCTTTCCTCTCCCAGAGGGAGAGGAAGAATTACAAAATTCAATTAAAATGGAATTATAAGGAATCAGATTCACATTACACTTTATGTCGTGAATGTAGTCCACAAGCTGCTTTGCAGCGTCAAGCGAATCGTTTACTTCCTTTATCATAAGGTATTCAATCGTAACCCGGCGGCCGGTCTTGTTAACGTAGTCTTTCAGCGCCTTTTTTAAATCAGTCATATTGTATTTTTCTTCTATTCCCATAAGCGTGCTGCGGATTTCGTGGTTTGGCGCGTGCAACGAAACCGCCAAAGTTGATTGCATTTTGAGTTCTGCAAGCTGTGTAATTCCCGGAATAATGCCGCTTGTGGAAACGGTTATGCGCCGGGCGCCGATTTGGAAGCTTTCATTAAAAATATCCATGGCTTTTAGCACGTTGTCAAGGTTTAAAAGCGGTTCTCCCTGACCCATGAACACGATATTAGTGACTTTCAGGCCGGTGTCACGCTGGATTGCCAAAACCTGTTCGATTATTTCTTTGCAGGTTAAATTACGCACGAACCCGAGCTTTCCGGTTGCGCAAAACGAACAGTCGACCGCACAGCCGATTTGGGAGCTTACGCAGGCTGTTAGGTTTGCGCGGTTGTCAAAGCGCATTAGGACTGTT
>JAIRZW010000144.1 GCA_031267015.1 Heliobacteriaceae bacterium
GAACCTGCTTAATTCACTGCCTGAACTTAATTTATATTCAAAAGACTGGCCGCTGCGAACCTTTAACCATAATTATCCGCCTGCGAAATTTGTTTGGCAGGAAGGCGACAGGGTTGGTATGGCAACGAATTCCATGGTTTCAGAAGGATGTATAGTTTCAGGCGGCGGGTTGTCGCGCTGTATTCTGTCGCCGAAAGTCAAGATTAACAGTTATTCTCAGGTTTCAGACAGTATATTAATGGAAAACGTTGAAATCGGACGTTATTGCAGGATTAAGAAGGCGATTATAGATAAGAATGTTTATATATCACCGAACACTTACATCGGATTTAGCCGTGAAGACGATGAAAAACGCGGGTTTCACGTTTCCGAAGGCGGTGTGACCGTTGTGCCTAAAGGAACCGTATTGTAAAATTACGCTTTTTGTCGTATGATTAATGCAATAGGTATCCGGCCTTAGTATGCCTTATGAACACGATAGAAAATAGTTATTTTTCTATTTTCGTGTGTGAAGAAGACATACTAAGGCCGGATACCACAGACAAAAGGGAATGTAAATTTTTCTTAATATACCCCTGTATTAAAGCAATTTAAAGGCTTCATTGTCTTTATTGACTTGGGTGGAAAATGGCAGTAAGCGGCATTAAAAATAAAATATACAATTCAAATACCCTGCACAAAATATGGAATTCGGTGCCGGGTAATTCTGCTGTCGGCGAAAAAACCGACAAGATATTTAAGAAGATAGCAAAAGTCATCACCCCTGCCGAAAACCGCCTTATTTTAGGCGCAACCGCCCTTATGTCGCAGCCGTTTATTGACGCGCGCAACAAAAAAGTTGACCAGGAAACCCGAACAGTTTCTGTTGCGCGCACCATCGCCAAAATCATTGCCGGAACCACCACCGGGTTTTTGATAAGAAGAGGAGCTATAAGTGCCGTAAAAAACTGGTCAAAAGTCGGCGAACCGGGTATAAAAGCTCTGTTTGCACCTCCAAGTGCAAACAGAGCGGCAACAGACGCTTACGAACAGTATCAAAATACTTTCGGAACTGCAATCGCACTCGTGGCAATGATGTTCACAAACTTCTTAATTGACGCTCCGCTGACCAAATTCCTGACAAACCTTTTTGTCGACAAATACAAAGGAGGTAATAATGAAACCTCCAAATAATGCATGGAACGGCTTAAAAGACTGGCTTTACAAAAATTACGGCGAGCACCCGGGTAAAATGTTTTTGCATACCGGTACTGTGGCCTGGATTTTCTCGGCGCTCGGACAGCTTACCGCCATTGTGTTTAATGACAAAATATCTTCCGACCAAAAAGCGTTTCTGATTCCGCAGGAGCTAAGCGACGCGGCTATCAATATTCTGTCGTTCTATATTGTGACAAGTTCTGTAACAAAGCTTGCCTCAAAGCTTGTTTCGACCGGTAAAGTTACAACAAAACCAATAAGAGAATACCTTGAAAAGTGCGGACTTAAAGACAAAATCGGCAAACTGGATTTTAATATTCCGAACGCTCTGGGCGATAAATTCAGCGAAATAAAAAAAGACCATTACAAACCGTTCAAGAATGGTGTGGATATTGCTGCAAGTACCGCTGGTTCCGTGCTTTCGTGTAATATTATTACTCCGCTGATAAGAAACAGCTATGCAGCAGACCGGCAGCAATACGTTCTTGCCCAAAAGCGCCGGCAAAATCAGCAAAACATGTACGCTCCCGGTTCATTAGATGATTACCAAAAATTGGCGGCAATGTAGTTTTCCGGCAACAGCCTACAGATATAGAATTCCCGCAGCCCCCGCCAGAATCGCGCACATCATCAGCGCAAAGAACACAACAATCTTCACAAACGGATCAGCTTGTGCACCTTGCATTTGAAGCCGGCTTGTTATGCCTTTTGAAAAATCGCTTCTGATATTGTGTTTTGTTTTGTCAAACGAGTAGTGCAAAAGCCGCTTGAACGTGTACATGTCCTCCAAATCCCGCCGGGCAAGCGGGTTTGAAATAGTCATTCTTTTTATTTTAATGTTTTCGTCATTGTCTAATTCGTTATCAATATATGCTGAAAGGTTCAATTTAAACTCCTCGTACTGCCCGGTCAAAAACCGGTCTTCAGAGTCATTTACAACCGCAGCCGGAAAATTAATTACATTATTAACCACTTGAATCAAGCTCTCGTATTTTTCTGCGCACAACGGGCAGTTTTTGAGATGGTGCCGCACATATTGCATAAGCTTGCTGCTCAGTTTGTCCTCTATATAAAATGTTATTAATGCGCCGACCTGGTCGCATGATAATTCTTGCTGCATTTTTTCTATCCTTTCTTTTGTTGAACAATTCACTATTCACGATTAAATATAGGCCTTGAGCCCCTCTTGTAATTTCCCGCGCGCGCGTGCAATCCGTGACTTTACCGTGCCAACGCTCGCGTGCGTTGCTTCGGCGATTTCCTCATAAGACAACCCCTGCATTTCCCTAAGCACTATTGCAATCCTGAACTGCTCAGGGAGCTGTAAAATCGCATCTTTAATAATTTTCTCAAGCTCTGCAGACATACATTTTTCAGCAGGCTTGCATTTTTTGTCCGCAAGCTGGAATTTTATTGTAAAATCCGGATTTTCATTGTTGTCTTCGTCCATTGAAACCGTGTCCGGCCGCCGCTGCATTTTACGCAATTCATCATAAAAAAGGTTTGTCACAATCTGGTTAAGCCAGCCCTTGAAGTGCTTTGGATTTTTGAGGTTCTTAATACTTTTTGCAACGCGCACCAGCGCTTCTTGCGTAAGGTCAAGGACATTTTCGCGTTTTTGCGTAAGATACGAAAACGCTGCAAAGACGTTTTTCTGCTCGCGCCGGATAATTTCCTCCAATGCTTTAAAATCGTCTTGCTGCGCAAGCACGACAAGTTCTTCCAGAGAGATTTTTTTGTAATGCGGTTTGGACATAATCCCATAATAATGAATTCTGCCTTAAATTAACTTCCTCTTTATTACATAACCGACAGAGTAATTTATATATTCAAATGCTGCGAATTGATATACCTTCTTCACACACGAAAATAGAAAAATAACTATTTTCTATCATGTTCATAAGGTATATCAATTCGCAGCAATAAAACCGTTGATTGCCGTATGCGCAGCAACATAAGGCGACGCAAGGTAAATAAACCCGGCAGTGTTGCCCATGCGGCCCTGAAAGTTTCTGTTTTGCGTTGCAAGACAGACCTCACCGTCCGCTAACGTTCCGGCATGAACCCCGACGCAAGGTCCGCAGCCCGGCGGAAGAATTACCGCACCGGATTCTACGAAAATATTAAGCAAACCTTCTTCCAGCGCCTTTAAATAGACTGCTTTTGACGCAGGACAAATAAGCGTACGACTTTTGACGGTTTTGCCCTTTAAAATTTCAGCAGTGATTCGCAGGTCTTCTATA
>JAIRZW010000037.1 GCA_031267015.1 Heliobacteriaceae bacterium
GAATGATTTGCTGGATTCCCATGCCCGTGAACGCAGTCGTTTTTGGCCCTCCTTGCAATGTGGGATTAAGGGGGGATTTGCCGCTGTAAAACGCCTCAAACGACGGCTGTCCAGTGAAAAAATGTGAGTTATTTTGTTCTGTTTGTTTTTTCCGGTTTTCAAACAGAATCTTTTTCTTGGTATTTTCTTCGGTATATTTATGCCGCCAGACTGTCAAACCAAAGTATGCTGCCACGGTTAAGCCTGCCGCGCCTATGAATTTAGCAGTATTCAGGGCTTTGAACTTTGATTGGTTTGCCGCAACCTTTTCAATGCTTGATTTTGCGCTGTCAGACGCATAACTTTTTGCTTTTTGCAGTATATCGGCGTTTTTAAGGTTTCTTACATCAACTTTGGGGTCGAATTTAAACGCCTTGAACAATGTATTGTCTATGACTTTGTTAAAAATCGGGACTCCGCCAATCCAAATGAGTCCTGCTCCGACTTCATCAATAAACCGGTCTTTTCCTTCCAGAGAATCGCCTGTAATATAAGAGCCTGCTGTCATACCTGCGCTGTTTGCGCCGTCTTTGACTGCCAAATGCAGATATGAGCCATTATTTTCTAATCTTGAAAATATTTTACTTGCTGTTGTTAATGCGGGTATCATTTTTTTTCTTTCTCACAGCGGGGTAGCTGTGCTTCAATCAAAAGTATCACAAGCCCCAAATTAAATTCATTAATTTGACGATTGGGGCGTTCGCCTTTATGATTGAGTTTCGTCGGATATTTTTCATAAATTTTTCTCCTTTTTTTATTAAAATCCGTGAATATTTTTTTTTGCGCTTTTTCTGCAAAAAAATAAGACCTTTTTTCAAAGGTCTTGTTAATCTTTCTTCACGACGAAAGAAAAGCTAAAACAAGCCCTTTGGAACACTTTCTATACGTCGTTGTTGAATTCTTATATTCATAATGGCTATTATAACATTAAAATATTATTTTGTAAAGGAGTATTTTGCTACTTTTTTCTTTTTGTTGCGATGCAAAAAGAAAAAAGATACCGCAAAAAAGAAAAACCGCGACCGAATTAATGAACGTATCAGGGCACTGCGTCCCTGATACCCCGCTTTTGAAATTGTCATAAGCCGGAGTTGGGTATGCCTTATGAACACGATAGAAAATAGTTGTTCTGCTATTTTCGTGTGTGAATAAGGTTTACCCAACTCACAGGCGACTTAGCAGTTTTTGATTCCACTAATTATCTGTGCGATTTCGCAAAAAACATCCTTATCTGACTGAATATTATCGCGCACAGCCTGCGCAAAATCCGCTTTCTTGAACTCTGACAAACCATGAAGTTTGAAAAATTGTTCCAAAATCTTCGCCATTGGCAGGCCCCCGCGCAAATCCGCGTCTTTTACATTGTAAAAATTCTTTAATAAACTGTTCAAAGTCCGCTTGATAAGCGGCAGCGGCAAAAGGTCTTCAAACTCGCCGGATTTCAGCACATAAACCCTGTCAAAGCCGCGCAGTTTCGGCCGGATTTCTTCAAGGTTTTGCGCGGCATCGCTGTCAAAAAGCACAAACATCGGGATTTTCAGGCTGTCGGCGTATTGGTAAAAATATTTAACCACCTGGTTTTTGCCGCCGGCAGAGATTATATGGACGTTATTTTCGCCGAACTCGTACCCGCAAATCCGCGCAAATTCAGGCAAGAGGATTTCCTCGGTAATCCCTTCGGCAAGCACAAGCCTGCTTACCGGTTTTATTTTCAATCCCGGCACAAGCGCTCTGTAATTAATCTTATTATCAAGCAGCTTTTGCACGTTTTCTGATAGATTAAACATAGCGTTCTCTGTGCAGGCAAGCTTTTTATTAATTTCAAAATCTTCATTTACCCCCTCAAGTCCGAAATTAATCACGTCCTGCGCAAGGTCGCGCAATTCACCGTAATCCATCGCATCCAGTTCGCTTTTTTTGAACTTCGGTTCAAGAAGATTGCCTGCAATAACCTCCTTAAACACGCGCAAATACTTGGCCTCGGTTTCTTTGAAACGCGTTAGTCTGTCAATGATGATATTTAATTGTTCTTTGGTCAGCGGTTTTATTTTTTCTAACATTTATCTTGTTACATTCCTTCACACCATTAGCAACTTTTTCAATGCTGTGGTTTTTATTATAATAGTGGAGTGGAAATCGTGTATTCAATAAGTTCAAACTATGTTAATTATAACACAACGCCGGCTGTTGTGCCAATCAGCCCCTCTTGCAAGGGGGGGAGACCGCGCAACAGCGGGGAGATGCCCGCAAAATTAATGCAGGTTCCGTTTACTGCTGCTCCGGCTTCCATTCGCACCCAATTAACTACAAAAGAGGAAAAAGAGCAATATAACACACTTTTAAGGTCGGCTGATAAGCGCTCCAGAAAAGCACTTGAGACCATGCTTAAAAACGGCACGCTTTTGAATGCCGACTCCAACGATAATTCCACTGTTCTGGCTAATTTACATAAAATAGCCTCCGCTCCAAGAGCACCGGGCCTGAAAAACGACGTTATTTTGCGCGATACAATCG
>JAIRZW010000039.1 GCA_031267015.1 Heliobacteriaceae bacterium
AAAGCTGAACAGCTTTTTTAACCATATAAAACCACCCGGACAAAAACGCCGCAAACATAAACCAAATCGTCACAAGCGACAGCGCTGTCTTGCCCAAAGTATCTGCCGTCACTCCGGAAAACCCGATATACGCCCCGAAAATCCACATAAAAGCTATTAGCGGAATCGCCAAAATAATGTTGTCGTTCGTAATTTTAGCCGCTTTTTTAAAAAGTTCAATCATGCCCTTGATTATATATCACTCATGGTTTTTAATCAACTGCCGCATTTTGTTTATTTCAATTACGAACTGTAACGAATTGTGTAAGAGTAGACAAGTTTGCAAAATTGTGTTATATTCTCAATGGAGGTATAACATGAAATACGCATTCACACTTGCAGAAGTTTTGATTACACTGGGAATTATCGGCGTAGCTGCAGCATTGACTATGCCAAGCTTAATTGCAAAATATGAGGAAAAAGCGGCTGTTACTGCGTTAAAAAAGTTTTCAAGTACATTTGGGCAGCTATTTATTAAGAGGAATTACGAAACCGGAGAGGATTTCAGGCTGGTATTGAGTCAATACGGTACTACGAATAATGACGCTCTGGAAGAATGGTTTAACCTAAATTTAAAACCGTATTTGAATGTGGTTAAGCAAGGCCAAGTCGGTACTGTTGTTTACTCACAATGTCCTGTTGGTGGAGGATTTGCTTTTTTTCTTTCCGACGGAATGTGCGCAGGTATAGATGATTATTCCAAAACTCAATCTGTTAACGAATTCGGAGTGAATACTGACGATGACGATTCTGTTCTTGGTTTGTTTGTTGATATCAACGGAATGAAAAGACCGAATAAGTACGGGCGGGACAGGTTCATGTTTGTTTATGACAGTAAGGGTTTACATCCGGCGGGCATGGATAATCCGAAAGTATGTAACGCCGCAACCCTCCAATACTGCACCAGCAAGATGATACAAGACGGTAAAATAACTTATTAGATGTTATTTTCTGTTGTTAAAATTTATTTGCACTGTTTCATTTTGCGTTTTCGTCGTTTCATCAGGTCTACAAAGGCTTCAAGACGCGTGAGGTAACCGGCTTTGCCGGTCTGCTCATCCATAATCAGCGGTAAAATCGGGATGTCCAAGTCTTCGCGCATTTTAGGGAAAATGTTTTGCGACATAATTTCAGGCATGCACGTGAACGGGCTTACATGAACCAGACCGTCAATTCCGCGCGCGTCCGCATAAGCCACATCCGACACGCATTCCAGCGCATCGCCGCCAATATCACGCATCAGATAAGGTTTTGCCATTCTGAACGCACGCTGCAAATGCGTTTCGCCCTTGCGGAAAATCTCGGGGATTATCGCATCTTTTAAAAAGCTGCTCACAGTAAGGCTTCGTCTGACATGAACCCCCATTTTTCCAAGCTCTGCAACAATATTCTGGTTGGAAAACGCATCGTTCACAATATAAATCTCGCCCGTCAAATCAACATGCAGAACCTCACGGGTTTTGTCGGTTTCAGTCCGGTTCAGAATAGCAAACGCCTCTTTTTTAAGCTTCTTCAAGCTCGGCGTGCGGCCTTCTTTAATCAACTCAAGCGCCTTGTTGAAATTCTTCTCAGCCTCACCCGGATTAACTTCGCGCGCGCGAAGATAATTTAGCCGCGCGTCCAAATCATCAAGCAAAAATACCATTCGTATAACATGGATTATCGCACGCAAAAACAGCACCGGCGCATTTTTACCGGTAGTTTCCTGCGCAAACCTGTACATCCCTTTAACCCCGTCATAAAGCCGCATTTCAATGTATTTTGCGTCATAACCCAAATCAGTAAGCGCATTTTTAATGCAGCTTCCATACTCTCCTAGCCTGCAAATCCCCGGCGACGAAATCATCGCAACATAATCCGCACCGCCCTCAATCGCTTCGATAAAATTCCCCAAAATTAATTTATACGGCAGGCAAATCGCCTCGGGTGAATGTTTTGTGCCGAGCGAAAGCGTTTTTTTGCTTGTGTACGGCGGAACATAGGCCTCTATACCGAGTTTTTGCAGTGCTGCGGCCCAGGCAATTGATATGGTTCCCATGTGTGGAAACGACAATTTAATTTTCCCGTTTTTTTTCTTTGTCGAACTATTCACAATTCACCACTCACTATTCACTAAACTTCAAGTCCGGCTTGCGCGCGGCAAGGGTTTCGTCAACACGTTTAACCGGCGTTGTGTGCGGTGCGGACAGGATGTCTTGCGGATTTGTACGCGCTTCATCTGCGATTTTCAGCATTACGTCAACAAATTCGTCCAAACGCGCTTTTGATTCGGTTTCTGTGGGCTCAATCATAATCGCTTCGTGCACAATCAGCGGGAAATAAACAGTTGGCGGGTGGGTGTTGTTATCCATAAGCGCTTTTGCAATATTCAGCGTGGACACGCCAAATTCTTTTTGTTTGTCGCCCGAAAGCACGAATTCATGCATGCAGGGCTCGTCAAAAGGCAGCAAATACGCGCCTTTCAGCTTCTCTTTAAGGTAATTCGCATTCAAAACAGCGTCTTGGCTGACTGTTTTAAGGTTTTTGCCCGTCATCAGAATATACGCGTACGCGCGCACAAGCACGCCAAAGTTTCCGTAAAAGCCTTTCACAGAGCCGATTGAGTGTTTGATGTTGTAGTTGCGGTAATATTGTGCTGCCCCCTCACCCCAACCCGTCAGATTGACCTCTGCTCCCAATGGGCGAGGGAGCCTTTTTTCAATGACCGGCGCGGGCAGAAACTCCGCCAAATGCGCAGCAACCCCAATCGGGCCTGCGCCCGGGCCGCCGCCGCCGTGCGGGGTTGAGAATGTTTTGTGAAGGTTCAGGTGAACCACGTCAAACCCCATTAATCCCGGGTTTGTATAGCCCATAATCGCATTAAAATTTGCGCCGTCATAATAAAGTAATGAGCCGTTATCGTGCATTAGCTTTGAAATTTCAAGCACGTTTTCTTCAAAAATCCCGAGCGTGTTGGGGTTCGTCATCATAATTGCCGCAACATCTTTGTCCAGAAGGGATTTTAAGGCTTCAACATCAACCTGTCCGCGGCTGTCTGAGGGCACCGGAACGATTTCAAACCCGCAGGCCGCTGCGCTTGCCGGGTTTGTGCCGTGTGCGCTGTCAGGGATGAGTACTTTCGAACGGTTCTCTCCTTTAACTTGGAAATACTTTTTAATCACCATCATGCCAGCAAGTTCGCCATGAGCACCTGCTGCGGGCTGGAGACTTACCGCGTTCAGCCCCGTGATTTCTTTCAAAGCCTCCTGAAGCTTGTACATGAGTTCCAGCGCACCTTGTGAATCCTCATCATCACTGAGCGGATGAAGGTTTGTAAAGCCCTCAAGGCTTGCCAGAAGCTCATTAACCTTTGGGTTATACTTCATTGTGCACGAACCGA
>JAIRZW010000077.1 GCA_031267015.1 Heliobacteriaceae bacterium
CCGCTTACAAGCGACGCTCTTGCCGCGGCAATAAAGGAGTTTACAGGAAGCGATTATTTGTATTTCTTCGACGCAATCGCGCCGATTGTGGAAAAGGACAGCATAAATTTTGATACTGCATTTTGGGCAAGCCGCTATGATAAGGGCGAAGCAGCTTACATTAACTGCCCGATGAACAAGGAGCAGTATGAGAAGTTTTATAATATTTTGGTAAATGCGCCGCGGGTGGTTGATTCTGCGGGTGCAAAATATTTTGAAAGCTGTCTGCCTGTGGAAGTGCTTGCGTCGCGCGGGGTTGATACTTTACGCTACGGTCCGATGAAGCCGGTCGGGCTTACTGACCCGCGAACCAACGCTGAAAACTATGCGGTGGTACAGTTACGTCAGGACAACAGTGCGAAAACGCTTTATAATCTTGTCGGGTTTCAGACCAACCTGAAATGGGGCGCGCAAAAAGAATTGTTACAGGCGATTCCGGGGCTCGAAAACGTAAACATAGTGCGCTACGGGGTTATGCACAGGAATACGTTTATCAATTCGCCCAAACTTCTTCATGCCAGCCTGCAAACCCGCAAGCGGCCGGATTTATTCTTTGCCGGGCAGCTTACGGGAACCGAGGGTTACACGGAATCCATTGCGTCCGGGCTTCTGGCCGGAATTAATATGGCGCGGTATTTGAAAAACGAACCGCTCCTTACTTTGCCTAAAGAGACCATGCTTGGCGCTTTAACGCATTACATAAGCGACCCGGCACATGAAAACTTTCAGCCAATCAATTCAAATTGGGGAATTATCGCGCCCATTGAGCTTCCGAAAAAAGAGCGCAGGAATAAAAAACTCAAAAATCAGCTTTTGGCGGAGCGCGCACTCAAGTCATTGCGCGGTGACTGTTGATTTTAGTGCTCTTTCTTTTCCATGCCCAGCGCTCTTAAAATCGGGTGAATCGTGACATGGCTTACCTGCGGCGCAATCATTGCCAGACCCAGCACTGAACCGATAATGTTGCCGAATTCAATCAGACCTTTAACCGGCGCATACTTTTCAAGTTCGGCGGTTTTGTCCTCTGCTGATAATTTTTTGTGATGTTTCAAGAATTCGTCGCAATTTTTGAAATCTTTGAACAGGTGGGTGTCATTTTTTAATAACTTGCCCTTCTGTGCCAGCTTAAACGCGCCGCGTTTGAAAACAGGAACAATCAGCGCCATATAAGCGATAAGGCAGGTGCCCTGATAAATAAGCTCTTTTACTGCCGCGTATTTTTTTGTTTGCGGGGAAATGTCTTTGTCCATTAAAATGAAACTCGGACGGCCGACTGCTTTAAGCCCGGTTTCAATCATCAGGGCGCTGGTTGTACTCTGGGCTATACTATTAAGCGCCGGATTGGCTATGGCGGTTTGAATAGCTGTTATCATACGCCGCCTACTTTCAGGCCGTATGACCCGTTGAACGGTTTAAAGGTTGAATAGTTATTTAATGGTTGATGGTTGATGGTTGATAGTTGATGGTTGACAGGGGGTTCAAGAGGTTTTTTCTTTGTATTATTTTCCTGGATTTTTTTCATAAGCGGCTTAATCGCAAGTGAGCAAAGTCCCGGTATTACAATCAAGGCTGCGGCGCAGACACCTACGAACATGAGGTTTTTGTCTGCACGTTTTTGAAGATTTTGGGGCATCATGGAAGAGAGTTTGGAAGCTGCCTCGCCGCACAAAAAATATGTCGGGATTGCAATGACTTCGGTTAAGCCCTCGCGGATTGCTGTGTATTTTTTGGTTTCGGGGTCTTCTTTTTTGTCCATCATCGTGAATATTGGACGGCAAATACCCTTTACCAGTGCAATAGCCATTACAACATAGGTCGGCTTATTATTCTTCCCAAGCGATTCACATATTCCTTTTAGCGAAAATTTTGCCATAACAAAAATATTAAAACATGAACATAAAAAAAATTGCTACCAAAAATGAACATTTTTTTTTTATTTTCGTTATAATGACAGAGCGGGGCAAATGAAAATGTTCACATTTGCATTTGCGAGCCAACGAATTAGAAGCCCGAAGGGCTTATAATGATACAGAGGTTAAAAAACAATGAACTCAAAATGCGACAAATATGAAGCAATATTTACTTTTGCGGACGACGAAACTTTGATGCGGCACATTGACGAATGTCCTGACTGTACGGCTGAGCATGAAAAAATGCAGAGGGTTTCGGATTTGCTAAAGGAAGTAAAGCCCGTGTTTAGAAAGCAAAAAAAGACAAACGTGCTTAAAGCAGCGTGTGTGGTACTTGCGGTCTTTGTTGTCGGCGGAATCTCTTTCAATGAACTCAACCGGAATTACGATGTTATCGGACACATCAGGTACGGTGATATGAGCATTGAAGACTACGGGTTTCCGGTCGATTCATACGGACTGCTAATGGTGGATTAATGAACTTTAAAGAATTAATCGAAAACAATCAGCGAAATGTTAGAGGTATTATAAGGCTGATAACAAAAGAAAATAATGAAGACCTTGAACAGGAAGTTTATGTGAAAGTATGGAAGAATGCACATAAGTACAATGAGCAAGGCAGTTTTAAAAGCTGGATTAACACAGTTGCAAGAAATATTTCAAAAGACTATCTTAAATCAGCTTACAGAAAAAATCAGGACAGTCTGACATCCGACGAAATAGCAT
>JAIRZW010000141.1 GCA_031267015.1 Heliobacteriaceae bacterium
CGCAATAGAGACACATTCAGTGAAATAAACATAACACCTTTGACAGACATCTTTTTGGTGCTTCTAATCATCATGATGGTAGTGGCGCCGACATTTCAGTCGAATGAAAAACAGATTACAATCCCTGAGATTAACAGCGGGGTAGCAATCGAGCAGAAAAACGCGACCATATCTGTGACAAAAGAAGGTGACATGTATCTTAACGGAAACCCTCTCACAGAATCGCAGATTGTAGAGCAGCTGGTTGCCTTAAAGCCCACCCTTGAAAAGGCAGAGCTTGTGGTGAAAGCGGACGAAAAGGTTAAGAGTGCGAAGATTATGGAAATCATGAACGCGGCGCAGGACGCGGAATACAAGAAACTAATCCTTGCCGGGGAACCTTTGAGCAAGAAAGAGCAAAAGGAGTTGAAGCAGAATAATGAGCCGCAATAGAGACACATTCAGTGAAATAAACATAACACCTTTGACAGACATCTTTTTGGTGCTTCTAATCATCATGATGGTAATCGCGCCAATGCTTGACCAGCAGGGGCTGAATTTAACCGTGCCTGAAAACGTTGAACAGGAAACCCATAAAGAGTCTAAAATAATGACGTTTACGATAGCGGCGGACGATAAGTTTTATTTTGACGGCAGCGAGGTTGAGGCAAACGAGCTGGAAAAATTCATTGCACAGAACTCAAAAGAGTATCCTGACGGTCTTTTGATAAAGACCGATGCGGATTCAACGCACGGGGCGATAGTGAAGCTTATGGACAGCGCGCGTAACGCGGGCGTCACGAGCATTTCCGTAGCTGAGATTTGAATTCAGCCGTCAGAATGAATAATTCACACTTGAGGGAATATTCCAGCCGTTTAAAATATATAGCGCACCGCAATAAGTTCCGCTTGCGCCTTTTTTGCAATTATTAGCCAGTGTACTTTCCGGCAATCCATGACCGTAAGTGTGCAATAATCCTTCTTTAGTATCAACAAAAAGCCCCGGCTCATTAAATTGACTGTTCATTAGCGTAAAAAGCAATTGATTAATCCCTTCTTTTTTAGGCTGCTTTGTTGACCCGATACCAATAAAAATATGTATATGTTTATTGTCCTGTTTGTGAAATTCTAAAAATCTGCCGTTACTTAATATTGCCGTGTAATGATTCGAATCACTAAATGATTCCCAAACGGTGCCGTTGGCATAACGTGCCATATTATCGGGCTTCCAGCAGGTCTTTTGTATAGTGCCGCAATTTCTGGATATTTTTAAATAAGGCATAAAATACTTATCAACAAAACCTGCAGTATTCAAAGTCCAGTCCCAGTTTTCAACATCTCCGTTATCTGCTTTTGATTGTTCAACTGCCTGCGCTAAAACCGAATATGCGCTTTTAAACTCAACTATGGCCCGATGTCTTTTGTAACCTGCCATCAGACTTGGCAATGTCAACGCTGCAACGATCCCTATAATTCCAAGTGTAATCATTACCTCAGCCAATGTAAATGCTTTTTTATTCATATTAATACCTCCATATTTTTTATATCATACAAATGCAAGAATTGCAATTCAAGCAGAAGCCTTTACATTTTGTAATGTTCATGGTATAAAGGTAAACATGAACAAAAGCCAATCAGCAGGTATGTATATAGTTTTAGCAGTGGTGATTCTGGTGTTTGTGTCGTCTGTTTTTATGGCAGGGCCGGCAACGAGCACCACGGAAATCTCCTATTCCGCGTAATTGGAAAAGCTTGAAAAAAACGAGTTCAAAAAGATTGAAAAAGCGGACGATTTTTTGATTGCGGTTCCTGTCAGCCAGCCTGAAGCGCCAAAACCCGCTACTGCCGCAAACCCGTTCGGCACAGTGGAAAAAAAGCTTCCGGTAATCCAATATAAGGTTATGACCCCGACGAATGACCCTGATTTGCTCAAAAAAATCGAAGCTTCCGGCGCGGAACTTGTGGTTAAAAAGTCCGACGAATCCAATAATTTAATGGGGATTCTGGGTTCGCTTATTTTCCCTGTTCTGTTTTTGGTTTTCCTGTTTGTTATGGCCAAAAGCATTCAGTCAGGCGGCACTCAGGCGATGACGTTTGGCAAAAGCAAAGCCAAAATGCTCGTGGATAGCAAGGTTAAGACGACTTTCAAAGACGTTGCCGGAATCGACGAGGAAAAAAAGGAACTTGAAGAAGTTGTTGATTTCCTGAAAAACGGTGAAAAATATATTAAATTAGGCGCAAAACTTCCTAAGGGCGTGCTTCTTGTGGGTCCTCCCGGAACAGGTAAAACCCTTATGGCAAAAGCAGTTGCAGGCGAAGCCGGCGTACCGTTCTTCTCAATCCGCGGTTCTGATTTTGTGGAAATGTTTGTGGGCGTGGGCGCGAGCCGTGTGCGCGACTTGTTTGACCAAGCCAAAAAACATCAGCCTTGTATTATATTTATTGATGAAATCGACGCAGTCGGACGGCAGCGCGGCGCAGGCTTGGGCGGCGGCCATGACGAACGCGAACAGACGCTTAACCAGCTGCTCGTTGAAATGGACGGATTTGACGAAAACGTTAACATAATCGTAATCGCGGCCACAAACCGCCCTGATATTCTTGATAACGCGCTTTTGCGGCCGGGCAGGTTTGACAGACAGATTTATATAAATTCCCCTGATATTAAAGGCAGAGAGCAGATTTTGAAGGTTCACGCCAAAAATAAACAGCTTGATAGTGAGATTGATTTGAAAGTTTTGGCAAAACGCACACCGGGCTTTACCGGCGCGGATTTGCAGAACCTCTTGAATGAAGCTGCACTGCTTGCTGCACGTCATAACAAAGACAAAATCACAATGGAAGACGTTGATAATTCGATTGACCGCGTAATCGCCGGAATCGAGAAGAAAAGCAAGGTTTTGACTGACGAGGACAAGGAAATAACGTCTTACCACGAGGTCGGGCATGCCCTGATTGCGAAACTTCTCAAAGAAGGCAACGAACTGCATAAGGTTTCAATAATCCCGCGCGGCTATGCGCTTGGGGTTACGTGGACAAGGCCGAAAGACGACAGAGTCCATACCAGCAAAGAAAAATTGCTTAGCGAAATAACCATGACCCTTGGCGGCCGGGCCGCAGAGGAAATTGTTTATGGCGCAGACAAGGTCAGCACCGGCGCTTCGCACGATTTGGAAACAGTAACAAGTACCGCCCGTAAAATGGTTACGGCATGGGGTATGTCAGATAAATTGGGTAACATGACTTATGGCAAAAACGCGGAACACGTGTTTATGGGCCGTGATTTCGGGCACCAGCGCGATTACTCGGAGCAGGTTGCTTATGAAATCGATCAGGAAATTAAGCACATTGTTGACACGCGGTATGAGGCTGCAAAACAGCTTCTGACCGAAAACCGTGACATGCTGGATGTCATATCAAGAGAACTGCTGGAAAAAGAAACTCTTGACGAAAAAGAGTTTGAAGAAATCATGGAACGTGTAAAAGCTGAAAGACAGTAGATGTTAAAAAAAGTATTAGTGATATTTGTGTGTATGCTTTTGTTTTGCGCAAACGCCGGGGCTGACGATATAAAACAGCGTTATGCAGTTATTACACACGATAAAGAAATAGCAAAGGCGCTTTATATTCTTGAACAAACTACGGGGGAAAAATATATAAAAGTTCTTCGCGGCCGGAATTCGTCTAAACAGCCTATAAAAATCCAATTTAGAAATTTTAATACGCTGAGTTATGACCATCATAATCTATATGCTTTTGTGAAAAAAGAAGATGAATTTTGGTATATTTATATAAACGCAGAACTTATTGACGAGCCTCCGGCAGCGCTGGCGCCGCTTATTGCAGGCAAAACAATCCATGGTGATACAAATTTTCAATTAGACAGAAAAATTGCATCCGCAAAGATTGAAGCAGAGGTTTGGACAAAGGTTTTGCAAAAGTATCCCGACTCAGCAAATGGCATATCTGAGCTTGTCAATTATGAAGATGAATTAAAAGCCGCTTATGAAAAAGGAACACTTCAAGACTATGCCGAATGGCATATAAAAGTAATACAAAATAA
>JAIRZW010000143.1 GCA_031267015.1 Heliobacteriaceae bacterium
ATGTATGGCAAAAGGAATTGACAGTTCCAAAATCTTTTTTGACCCGCTTGTTTTGCCGGTTGGGGCTGCGCAAGAGCAGGCAGTGCAGGTTCTGGATACGCTAAGGATGTTAAAAGAGAGTTTTGACCCGCCGGTTAAGACGGTTGTGGGGCTTTCAAATATTTCAAACGGCGCGCCAAAGGAATTGCGGCCGCTGATTAACCGGGTTTTCGGGGTTCTGGCCTACGGCGCGGGATTGGACGCCGCGATTATCGACGCAAAAGACAAGGAATTAGTACGGATTTTCAAAATGCTTGAACGGGAGGTTCCTGAAAATGAAATTGACGAATTGTATTTGAAGCTTGTGCGTGAGGAAAATCCCCCCGGCTCGACCGCCGCGTACCACCCCCCTTTAGCAAGGGGGGCTGCTGACGTATTGAAAACAGCCGAAATCCTTTTGAACAAAAAAATCTACTCCCCAAGCTTTTTGCAGGTGTAATAAAGTTTTGTAACATAGTAGTTCAGGGTAGCAATTTTTTATCCCCAAAATACTTTATAAAAGTATAGGGGATAATTTTATGGGGAAAATACCGAGATTTTTATATCATTTAACAAACAAAGGCAATTATCAGTCAATACTCAAAGATGGTGTTATGAAGGCGTTGCCGGATGATTTTTTCGGTAATGGCGTTTTTATGACAGAACTGCCTAATTTATTCAAAAGATGGAGCACAAAGGCAAATTGGTTTGGTGCTAATTTAAAAGAAAAACTCTTGGAGCAGGCAGCAAAAGGCAGCAATGAAATTGTAATATTAAAAATACCTACGAGTAAACTTAATAAAACAAAGCTAAAAATACGAAGTCAGGATAAATGTTTTGACTGGCTACGCTCAGATGCGGAAAAATGCAAGAGTGCTGAAGAATTTAGAAGTTTATTTCCTGAGTATAAGCATATTTTTGAGGGCGACAAAGCATTACTTGCCAAATTATATAAACAGAGAAAAGAATCTCTGGAATACATTTATCCTTCAGATATTTTGATAAGTAATGTGAAAAAAATCGGTGAAGTTGATGTCACCGCATTACGTGCAACATCTGAATATGACCCGTCAAAACCTATGCGGAGCATATTCACAAAGCTTCTTGAGGGCACGCCCGAAGCAAAAGGCGCTATGTTATTGAAGTCGTAAAATTACTTCTGGATATGGGAGAAGGAATTTTTATACACTTTACACAAGTATAATTTCTTGTTATCATGTTGGTATGAAAAGATTAATTTTAACAATGTTATTTTTGGGGTTGGCGCTGCCGGTGAGTGCCGCGATGACTCCTGAGGTGAACGCGCTTTATCAGCAGGCTAACGCGCTTGCGTATCAGCAGAATTACAAGGAAGCCGCGGAAAAGCTTGCCGCAGCTATTGTGCTCGCGCCAAAAGAAACCATGCTTTATACAAAGCTTGCAGGTGTCTACACTGAAATGGCTGAGTTTGACAATGCACTTGAGGTTTATTTCAAGGTTATTGAGTTAAAGCCGAACGACGCGTTTGTCTACATCAGCGTCGGAAGCATTTACGAAAGCAAAGGCAATTATCTTAATGCGCTTCAGGCTTACCAGGAGGCTCTGAAAATCTTCCCTGAATACAAGTACAACTACCTGAACATTGCGAACGCGCAGTACCATCAGGAAGAATACAAATCCGCGATTGCGAATTATAATGACTTTTTGAAAACCTACCCGCGCCACAAAGAAGCGCGCGAAAGCCTTGCCGCGGCCTATCTTAAAGACGACAATCCCGCCGGCGCGGTTAAGGAATACGAAAGTTTGTATGCGGCAAGTCCGCTTGAGTTTAAGGATTTTGGGAATTACGGGCTTGCGTTATATAAGACCGGCAAGTATGAAAAAGCCGCGGAAATGCTTGAAAAAGCAATCGAAATCGACCCTGAAAACAGTTCCGCCCATGTGACTTTGGCGCTTTCATACCAGGAGCTTGACAAAAACGAGCTTGCGCTTTCGCAGTATGAGGTTGTTTTTAAGCAGCTTCCGGAGTTTAATTCGCTCAGGTTTGATTACGGAAACCTGCTCGCGGATATGGACAGAAACAGCGATGCAATCGCGCAGTACAAGATTTATATTGAGAATTACCCGGACGACCCGAGGGCGTACAAAAATATGGCCTTTGTTTACAAGCGCCAAAATAACTTAAGCAGAGCAATTTCAAATTACGAAAAATCGCTTGCGCTGAAAAATGATGATGTTGAGGTTAAAGAGCAGCTTGCGCAGTGCTACCACCTTAAAAAGGATTACGCTAACGCATTAAAATATTATGACGAAGTTCTGCTCGTGAAACCGGACAACTACGACGTGAAAATGAACAAAGCGATCCTGCTTCACGCAATGAAAAAGTATGATGAAGCTATTGTTATTTATACAGAGCTTTTGAAACAAAAGGATAATCCGAATATTCAAACCAATCTTACATCTGCGCTTGTGTCGCAGGGCGGGGTTTATTTAGAGCGGCAAAATTATTCACTTGCAGCGCAGGCTTTTGAGCGTGCGCTTGAGCGCGGAACCAAAGACAGCTACGCTTATTACGGGCTGGCCAAAGTTTATCAGGTAAGCGGCGCGGACGAACAGGCCGCGGAGTTTTTTGAAAAAGCGATTTCCATGTCGCCTGAAAATAAATTATACAGCAGCGCTTATGTTGAGTTTATCGCGGCTTGCGCAAGAAAGCAGAAGCAAAATGCGCCTAAGCCGGACGACAAAAGCGACTTACCGGATGTGAATGTTGAAGAC
>JAIRZW010000176.1 GCA_031267015.1 Heliobacteriaceae bacterium
CTTTAAATCAAGGTCGGTTTTGTCGGATTTTGAATCGCCCAAACCGTCGAGGCTGCTGTTAATCGTGTTTACAGCTGCAGCTATGGCTTCGTATAATTCGCTTTTATTAGTGTCTATTACATCGGCAAGCGCGGCAAAATCAGCGTTAATCTCGCTTGCTTTGGCCTTAGTCCCGGGGATAAAGGAATAAGGTATCATCGCATCAGTCATAAAATTCCTTTCTTGGTTGCGCGCTTTTAACGGCGTTTCGGTCTTTGCCTTTGCAAAGCCCTTCAGCCTCAGCTCGCAATCCGCTTTCTGACTAATTTAATGAATATAGTAAATCGGCGTTATATCTATTATACCGCGGCATGTCAGAATCTGTCAATGAAAAGCAACTTATTGCAAAATTTATGGCGGTTTCAGGTTTCAAAAAAAACTTGATATTTGGTTTTGTTTATGAGATTATGGACTTAATGGCAAGGTAGCTCAGCTGGTGAGAGCGCACGGCTCATACCCGTGAGGCCGAGAGTTCGAATCTCTCCCTTGCTATTTGTTTAATTTCAGTCAAATAAACAGGTCAAAAGCTATCGTAAGCGGGTTCAGGTGGGATTATTATATAAAACAGCTTGTATTCACGGGGCTTTTTTAATTTATTATAAATCGTAAACTCATACTCCTTAGGCTCTGCAACGTAATTTTCAGGTAAGAACGGTAACAGTTTTTCCGTGTATGATTTTACGTTATCGTAGTGTCGTGCTACAATCAATGCACCCGCTTGCTTTATATTATCAGCTTTTGTCCATGGGTTCTCGTGTCCATAGCTGTCCAAAACCATCTGAGGATGTGTTTCATCGTACACGCTTATCGGCAGTGCAAATTCAATATACCCGCCAATATATTTTAGCGGCTTGCCTGTTTCTTCGTAAAAGATTGTTTTGAAATCACGGGCGATTTTTTGATAAGGGTATCTGCTTCTAAAATTTTTCTCTACGCTAAAAAGCACTAACAAAACAACGAAGATAATTACCATTACACCGTACGCAAATTTAATACCCCACGAAAAAAGTTTGTCAGACGTTTTTATCGGGAAGAAATAGAACAACATAATTCCCGTTAAATAAACCATTGGATAACCCCAAGTGCCAAGGATTTCCGCGCCGGTAAAAAATCCGGGCAATGCCTGAAACAGTACCGGACAAATTCCTAACAAAATCAAAAACCAACTATCATTGAATGTGCGTATGGAGTTTGCGGATTTGAATTTCAAACGCAGTATTACAAAAAGCAGTATGCTTCCCGCAACTGCCGCAAGCTGTGCAAGAATAAACATAAACGGAGCTTGAAGATATTTAATCCAACCTGAATAACTGTTGGCATAACGCGCTGAACATTCTTCAAAATACAATAACGAAAAGAATTCATGATTATACAGCCACACAAGATGAGGCAGGAACAATAAAAATGCAATCAATACCGATAAGTACAGCCTCGAACGTTTAAGCTGCTCCCGGCCGTGCGGAATAAAAAACAAATACAAAGCCATCGGAATAATCAGCATAATAGTTTGGTACTTACTCAAGAAACACAATCCTACACAAACACCCAACAAAAGCCAATCGCGGATTTTGTTTTCCTGCATACTTTTATAAAAATAATACGCAATAGCGGGAAACAGCGCAAATAACGGGAAGTTCGCACTAAAGCCGTCAAAAACAGTCATATAACTGTAACAATGACAGCCTTCTAAAATCATAACCGCTAAAATTGCCTGCGTTTCGTTTAAAAATTTTCGCCCGAGTTTGTACAGATAAACAAAGCCGATTAAAACACAAAGTTGACCGAGCAGGTATAGTGCAAAATCCATTTTGCCAAGCAGATTATAAGCTATATAACCCATCCACCCAGAAAGCGGAGGGTGTTTGTGTGTGCCGAAGTCCCAAAGCCCGCCCCACGCAATAGTTTCCAATGCATCAACAGGCAGCAAATCTCTGACAAACGGTAACAGCGACCATACGACAACATGTACGATTAAAAATATTACAAATGCTCGTTGTTTAAAGTTTTTTGTATCTGTCGTCATTATTTTTAGTGCGTTTCCATAATATTTTTTAAGACCCTCATTAAAAACATTGTAAAACGAAACTGGAAAACAGAATAGCAGTTTTAAGATATATTAAGACGTTTAGGTATATTTTGCACGACACTTCTTACTGCAATGTTTACATTACATGACCTTACACACCCCTTGCCTTCAACGTGTGTTTGGTGTACGCTGGGCATGTTAATTATAAATTAAGGAGAGCTCAAATGAGTGAAAGAAAATTAGTCGGAACTAACGAAATGTTCAAAAATGCGCTTGAAGGCAAATACGCTATCGGTGCATACAACGTTAACAACATGGAAATCCTTCAGGCAATCGCCGAGGCTGCGGAAGAAAGCCGCTCCCCGATTATCCTTCAGGTTTCCGCCGGCGCCAGAAAATACGCCAACCAAACCTATTTGATTAAATTAGTCGAAGCCGCGCTTGCAACCACAACTGTGCCTATCGCGCTTCACCTTGACCACGGCGCAGATTTTGAAATCTGCAAAGCCTGCATTGACGGCGGTTTTTCCTCTGTCATGATTGACGGAAGCCGCTTCGCACTTGAAGAAAACATAGCTTTAACAAAACAAGTGGTTGATTACGCTCACGCACGCGGGGTTTCAGTCGAAGCCGAGCTTGGTAAGCTTGCCGGAATTGAAGACGACGTCAACGTTTCCGCTGCGGACGCAAAATTCACCAACCCGCAAGAAGCTGCACGCTTCGTTAAAGAAACAGGCTGCGACTCGCTTGCAATCGCTATCGGCACAAGCCACGGCGCATACAAATTCTCCGGCGAAGCACGCCTTGACTTTGACAGACTCGCAGAAATCAAAAAAGCGGTTAACGCTGTTGCCGGGTATGATTACCCAATCGTACTTCACGGCGCGTCATCAGTTCCGCAGGAACTCGTTGAAAAATGCAACAAATTCGGCGGCAAACTTCCTAACGCTAAAGGGGTTCCGGAAGAAATGCTGTCATTCGCGTCGAAAAACGGGGTTGCGAAAATCAACATTGATACGGATTTAAGACTGGCAATGACCTCCACAATCCGCGAATTCTTTGTTGAAAACCCTGAAAAATTCGACCCGCGCGAATACATGGGGCCGGGCAGAACAGCCGTAAAAGAGCTTGTAAAGCACAAAATGCAAGTCCTCGGCACCGCAGGTCACGCGTAAACAAAGACTTAAAAAGCGGGGAATTTCCCCGCTTTCTAAAGCATACTTAGCTGCCTAGTTGCATAACCTTAATAAACTCACTAAGTTTCTGCAGCTCCTCTTTCGTAATTGTACCGCTCTGCTGTTTTGCGTTCAATGACTCTATCTCGTTTTCCAGTTCGTTCATAATTCTTGTTTTCTCATTGCGCACATCAAGAAGCTTTGAATATATTGCGTCTACTTGAGCGCCGTACCGTTCTTCGTGGTTTTGACCTTCAGCTTCTTGGCATTTTGCAGAATCAATACATGATTTAGCTAGTTGCTGTGCTTCTTTAAGCTTACTTTGTTCACTTTTTGCAGTTTCAAGCTGTCTGTCTGCTTCTTCTGATTTTGTTTTAGCGGCTGATTCTTTTTCTTTTGCCGATTCCAATTGTTTCTGCGCCTGGTCAAGGGCTTCTTTTGCTCTTTGCTCATTTGCTTTGGCTTGTTCTAACTTTGCTACAGCTTCGGCTAATTTTTGTTTTGCAGCGGTCAACCGGGCTTGAATAACCGGTTTTTGTTCATCAGGGGCTGATGACAACTGGGCTTCCAGAGTACTTACGTTTGTTTCGGCTGTATTCACATCTATTTGAGCGAGTCCTGTGGCGGTTTGGGCTTTTTCGTGTTCTGCTGTGCAGGACTGAAGTTTTGTTTCAGAACTTTCTCGTTGCTGCGACGCTTGAGTTAATTCTGACTTTGCTGTCTTGGCTTGCGTATCAGCTAAAGTTACTTCTTTCTCTTTTGATGCTAAGTTAAACTCAATTACTTCTAAATCCTTCCGGCTATTATTAATCTCTTCTTCTCTGCCGGATATACTATTCATAGGTTTGTCGGCTTCACCAATTGCTCTTTGATATTCCTCTTCAAGATTATTTTCAATATCTGTCAGCAAATCCAGTCTTGTTTGGTAATCTCCGTTTACAGGCACCTGTATATTTAAAACTGAAGCAGGTAATTCCGGCGCTGGGGATGTTTTATTTAAAAAAAATGAAAGCAGATTCAATCCCCTGCTCAAAGTATTTGTCGTATTAGCTGGTATGTTTGTATCATCATTTTTCAGCGGAACCTGCGCCGCAGGGCTTGAGGTTTTCGGCTGTTGAAAATTGAATAAGCTGCCATATTTAGTCATAGCAGGGTTTTGATATGGATTATCCGGCTGACGCTGCACATAATTCGTATAACCTGCATTTATAACAGGATTACTTTTAATCGGGGTAGGTTGTACCATAAGCATACTCTCTTTCTTTTTTACTCTCTTAAATATAGTAAAAAATCACACCCCTGCTTTTTTCAATTTATGCAAAAGTTGTTACAAAAGTTAATAACAAAAGACCGAGGACTCAACCCTCGGTCTTTTACTTTTTCATACTTCTCATTATTTCTTTAAGAAATCCGGGATTTCAATGTTTGTAAATCCGCCTGATGTGCTTTTGTACGGGCTTGATAAAGTGCTTGTCTGCTGGTTAAATGCGCCTGAGAAGAAATCTGACGCGCTCAGCGTCGCTGCAGAACCCGGGCTGAAATCAGACGAACCCTGATTTTTCAGTTCAAAACCGGTTGCAATTACAGTAACCTGAATTTCATTTTGAATATTTTCATTAACAGCCGTACCAATAATTACGGTTGCATCGTCGAGGACGGTTCTGTGGATTATGTTTGCCGCATCGGTAATCTCATGAAGCGTCATATCCGGACCGCCTGTAATGTTGACGATTACGCCGGTTGCGCCGTTGATTGAGGTTTCAAGCAGCTGCGAATTAATAGCGACTTCAGCGGCTTTAACTGCGCGTCCTTCGCCTTGGCCGCGGCCGATACCCATAAGAGCCGAACCTGAGCCCTGCATAACATTTTTAACATCTGCAAAGTCAACGTTGATAAGCCCCGGAACGGTGATGATGTCAGAAATACCCTGAACACCGCGCAGCAGAACTTCGTCAACGATTATAAAGGATTCTGTCAACGATACTTGTCTGTCAACTACTTGTAATAATTTATCGTTAGGAACGACAATCACTGCGTCCACGGCATCTCTAAGCTTTTCTAAGCCTTGGATTGCCTGATTTTGGCGTTTTCTGCCTTCCCAAGAGAAAGGTTTTGTAACGACTGCAATGGTTAGGACACCTAATTCTTTGGCGATTTTTGCGACAATCGGAGCTGCGCCCGTGCCGGTTCCGCCGCCCATGCCTGCGGTGATGAAGACCATGTGTGCGCCTTCAAGAGCTTCAGTAATCTCCTGCTGCGCTTCTTCGGCTGCTCTTTCACCGATAACAGGGTCACCGCCTGCGCCAAGACCTGAGGTCGATTTTGCGCCTAATTGGATTCTGTTCTTTGTCTGGCCGTATTCCAGAACCTGTAAATCTGTGTTCATCAACCAAAATTCTACCCCTGATAATCCGGCTTTTATCATACGGTTAACTGCATTTCCGCCGCCGCCGCCTACTCCTATTACTTTTATGTTGGTTGGGTTCCTTGGAGACCGTTGTGATTGTTCGCCTAATGGACGTTCATCTTTTTTAGCGAAGATATCTGATACATAATTTTCCACTATTTTTTACCTCTAATATTTGTGCTAATAACATAGTAACATGCATAATTTTAAATTAGCAACAATTTATGTCAAATTCTTAATACTAATTTACTTAGCGCATGCCGGAGAGGTTCCCCAATGTAATTTATCACGCAATACAGTGTAAAATTCGTTATCGTTCAGAAGCGCGAGTTTTGCGGTGTATTCGGATTTTTCGATTTCGATTTCGGAATCAAACCCGTAAAAATCCTGGCCGTCAACAGACACGCAGCCTTTGGTTTTTGTGCAGA
>JAIRZW010000007.1 GCA_031267015.1 Heliobacteriaceae bacterium
TGGAGATTGTAACGGCGCTAAGCTGTGTGAGCGTCGGCGGCAACTTTGTTGTTTTTTCTTGCACTACGCACATTTCAGGCTATGCAAATAACGAGATTTATTACCGTGAATTGACCGTGCTGGGCAGTTATTCGCCCGCGCCTGAGGATTTGAAAGAATCGCTGGAACTGCTTGCGTCAGGAAAGGTAAATGTAAAGGGGCTGTCGACAGAATATCCGCTTGAGAATATTGGGCAGGCGTTTGAAGATGCGGTTTCAAATAAGATTCTGAAAGCCTGCATAGCAATCGCCGGGGGGATTTCACAATGAAAGCAATACAATATTACGGCCCTCAAAACATTAAATACGAAGAAGTCCTGAGCAAGCCGCCCGAAGCCGGCGAGGTTGTGGTTAAAGTGGAATCCGCGTTGACTTGCGGTACGGACGTAAAAACATTTCGCCGCGGCCACCCGGTTTTGATAAAGAATATTCCGTCAGGATTCGGGCATGAATTTGCGGGTGTTGTGCACAAGGTTGGCAAAGGCGTTACGAAGTTTAAACCCGGCGACCGCGTTGTGGCGGCGAATTCCGCGCCTTGCGGTGAATGTTTCTTTTGCAGGCGCGAAGAATACAATCTTTGCGATAATTTAGACCTGCTGAACGGTGCTTATGCCGAATATATAACGGTTCCGGAGCGGATTGTTGAGAAAAACATGCTCATAATCCCCGAGGGCGTGAGTTTTGATAAAGCAGCTTTTTGCGAACCGCTGGCCAATGTGGTTCATGGGGTTGAGCGTACTGAAATCAAGCCCGGACAGACTGTGGGGATTATCGGAATCGGCCCGATTGGCCTGATGTTCGCACGTTTAGCCAAACTAAAAGGCGCAAAAGTAATCGCAGCCGGCAGAAACCCGCTTAAACTCAAAATGGCAGAGGAATTTGCACAGGCAGACGAAATTGTTGACCTTAACAAATATCCGAACCCTGAAAAGATTTTTCGCGAGTTTACCGAGGAAAAGCGCGGGATGGACGTTGCGGTCGAGTGCGTGGGTTTGCCTGAGATTTGGGAACGGGTTTTCTCGTGTGTACGCCCCGGCGGTACGGTTCACTTTTTTGGCGGGTGCGAATCCGGCTCTACCGTGACTTTTGACACCACAAAAATGCACTACGGCGACATAAAAATGCTGAGCGTCTTCCACCATACGCCCGAATATTTTCGCAAAGCGCTGGATTTGATTGCGTCCGGCGAAGTTGAGGTTGAAAAATTAATCACGGATACCATAACCCTGGAGCAGATTGAATGGGCCATGCAGCAGCACATTAACGGCAAAGCAATTAAGTTTTTGGTGAAACCATGAAAATAAATGCAATAAATACTTTTCTGAATTTTCGTAATAAGATTACCATTTCACCGTACCAGGGAGGCGTCGGTGTAGGATTGTCAGGTGTTTCTGCGGAAACAATAAAAAACGAGAACGATGTTTTTATAAAGCAGGAAAAAGCCGCCGGAATCGCGACTTTGTCTTATGACGACAAAAATATAATCGATTTTATCAACCTGAAACGCAATGAGGACTATTCAAAATGGCGCTTTAACCTGTCCGTAACCGTACCGGATAACTTCTTTGAGCTGGTTGACAGCAATCCTGAGGTGCGCAGGACTTACGATGCCATGATTGACGCAATGCACTATTGCGCTGAGCCGGGAATGATTTTCATAGACAGGGTAAACGCGGCAAACCCTGTGCCGTCGCTGCCTTATAAAAGTTTTTCTCCTTGTGCGGACATGGCCTTGATTGAGGGCGAAATGCCGTCTGTATCGCACATAAATTTGGCTTCTTTCTGTGAAGACGGCAAGATTAATTTTGAAAAACTTGAAAAAGCCGCAGCAGACTTAACTGTTGAACTTGACGGGAAAACAAACGAGCCAAAACGCACGATTGCCATAGGTGTTTGCGGTTATGCAGACCTGCTTTCTAAAATGGGTTTGGAATACGGCAGTCCGGAAGCCCTGAACGTTCTTGAAACAACGCTTGAAACAATAAATTACGCCTCAAAATCCAAGTCAACAGAGCTTGCCAAAGAACGCGGAGCATTCAAAGCCTTCCCACAGAGTATTTACAAGGATGAAATCAGAAACGCAGCTACCACAGCGCTTTCGCCGTTCGTGGGGGATGCGTCATCAAGCATAGAACCGCTTTCGCTGGTTTCGCCCGAGGCTTATATCCGGACGGTTGCGGCAGCGCAAAAACACGTTGACAACGGGGTTTCCATGACCGTAAACCTTGCAAATGACGCCACAAAAGAGGATATTGACAAGGCTGTCCGGCTTGCGGCAGAGTTGAAGCTTAAAGGCATAACATTCTTCCGTGAAGGCTGCCTTGAGGAACGTAAATGTTGAAACTGTGGCTTGAATGCGCGCGGGCTTATTCGCTGCCAATAACGGTTTTGTCTTGGCTTGTAATTTTCTGCTGGAGCCTGAAACATGACGGAAGTGTGCTTAACGGGCTGATTGCGCTTGTCGGAATCGCGTGCGCGCACCTTGCAGCAAACCTTTTTGACGATTATTTTGACTATAAAGTTTTAAGTAAAGACGAAAAATTTATGAATTCCGCGCAAAAATGCAAATGCCGGCTGATTACGAGCGGCGTGGTGACGCATGAGGCTTATTTGGCTGAAGCGTTTGTATTTGCCGGCGCTGCGTGTCTGGCAGGAGGGGCGCTGTTTTTCCTTGCAGGCCCGGCAGTGGTTTGGCTCGCGGCGATTGGCGCGGTAATAGTCCTCGGCTATTCAAAGTTTTCGCGCACGGGCTGCGGGGAACTCGCGGTTGCAATTGCTTACGGGCCTTTGATGTTTGAAGGCGTATACTACTGTATGACAAAAACCTTTTCGTTTGATGTGCTGATTTTATCGGCTGCGGCGGTCTGTATGGCGGTTGGAGTGGTCTATACGCACATGCTGCTTGATTATGACGGGGATGAAGTGTCACATAAGAAGACACTGTGCAGAATTATCGGCAGCAAAGACCGTGCGCTTACCGGGCTTATGTGTATTTATGCCGCAGGTTATGTGCTTTTAGGTATTTTTGCCGTAAAAATCCATAATTACATGCTTTTTGCGCCGTATTTAACCTTGCCGTTGGTTGTGGGTTTGTATAAAAGTATGGGAATTTACATTAAGGAAAGCTTGGACGATGAGGCAAGTTTTTATTTCAGGTTTTATCAGGCACGTAACCTGTTCACGTATTTTTCGTTAATTTTGGGCATGGCTGTATTATTATAGAACAGTAGGGTGCGTCATACGCACCCTAAAAAGATATAAGATTGATTATGCTATTTTTGTGCTATAATTATCATGGAAAGAGAGGCGGTAAATGAACAGTATCAACCAATTACTAAAGCCGGTCACAACAAAAGTCAACGACAGCGGTAATCTTGAAGTCGGAGGCTGTGATTTGACAGAACTGGCGCGTGAATATGGAACCCCTCTTTATGTCATTGACGAAGCAACTTTGCGCGGAATCTGCCGCGATTATAAAAGCGCGTTCGCCGCATACCCGAAAGTGAACATGATGTACGCCTCAAAAGCGCTTTGCACAGCCGCAACCTCCGCAATCCTTGCAAGCGAAGGCTTTGGATTCGACGCGGTTTCCGGCGGAGAAATTTATACTATTCATAAATCCGGCGCGGACATGTCAAAAGTCTTGTTTAACGGTAATAACAAGTCCGCCGCAGAGCTTAAGCTTGCGCTTGACCTTGGCGTTGGCCGGATTTCGGTTGATAACTTCTTTGAGCTTTCGCTTTTGAACGAAATTGCCGCTGGTAAAAATAAAACCGTGGATATTTTACTCAGAATCGCGCCGGGTATTGATGTTCACACACATGAATACATACAAACCGGCCATCTGGATTCAAAATTCGGGTTTGACCTTATGCAAATCGATGAGGCGGTTGACTTAATCAAAAACCAATACACAAATCTCAACCTGCGCGGACTTCATGCACATATAGG